>CAZMMM010000028.1:0-11807 GCA_964567385.1 uncultured Comamonas sp. | reverse complement strand
GGACAGCTCCAAGGCGCAGCGGTCGCTGTCGCAGTCCATGGCGGCCAGCTCTTCCTTGGTGACCTTTTTCATGCGCATGCGGCTGGAGTGGAAGGTAAAGCGCTCAGGTGCAATCAGCTCGCGGGCACGCAAAATGGCGGGGATTTCCGTCTCCATCGTGGTGTTGGAGCTGGGCACGATTTGCCCAATGCGGTAGGTGCGGCTCATGCTAGGTTCTCCTGTTCGGTGCTGGGGTTGAGGTCTTCCAGGCTGGTGGCATCGTCAAAGCGTGCGGCCTGCAAGGGGCGGCGGTTGACGTGCAGGTCAAAAATATCGAAGCGGTTGTAATGCCCGGCAATGTCATGCATCTGGCGCGGCTGGATGCAGCGGTTCAAGTCCAGCTCGGCATAGACAATGCCTTCCTCGTCAATCAGGGGCTGGCCCAGCACGCGGCCATCCGGCCCCAAAAAGCCAGAGAAGGCGCTGTTCTTGCGCTCCAGCAGCTGACGGGCATCGGGGTAGTCAGGCTCTAGCGCCGTAATGATTTCTTCCGAAACAGTAGAGCAGGAGACGATGGTGAACAGCTTGCCTTCAAAGCTGTGCGCTGCGGCGCGTACTTTGATGGCCTCGGCCATGTCGTAGTCTGGCGGGGCTACGGGCAGGGCGATATAGCTGGCCACATGCACCAGCTCGCCCTGGGCAATCAGGGCAAAGCGGGCCAGGGTGTTGGTGTTCTCGCCGCAGGCCAGCGCCCCCAACGGGCCAATGCTGGTGTCGTGTACGCGCAGGGCCGAGGCATCGCCAGGGGCCCACACCAGCTTTTCTGCCCAGGTAGGAACCAGCTTGCGGTGGCGTGCCAGGATGCGCCCTTCGTCAGAGATGGTGACCAGGGTGTTGTAAATCGTGGCAATGCCGTGGCGGCTGCGCTCGTTGGCACCAATCACTACGTTGATGCGGTGGCGCTTGGCAGCAGCGGCAATTTTTTGGATTTCGGGGCCGGGGATTTCAATAGCGCTTTGCGCCAGCTTCTCAAACCAGGGGCTGCCCTGTACGGGGCTGCCTATCCAGCTCCAATAGGGGTAGCCAGCAATGAAAACTTCTGGAAAAGCGACCAGCTGTGCACCTTCGCGGGCGGCCTGGGCGATGTAGTCAATCGCCTTGTCCACCGTGGCAGCGGTATTGAGAAATACGGGCGCTGTCTGCACGGCAGCGGCCTTAAAGCGTGGCAGTTGTGCCATGGCTTGTCTCCTTCATGATGACTTGAATGACGGAAAAGCAGGGAGGGCGCAGGCTCAAGCCGGGGCTTGCTGCTGCATGAGCTTGAGCACCATGCGCCCGGTTTCGCGGTAGTGGCGTGCCAGTAAGCCTGCGGCCAGGCCGGCATCACGCGCCAGCGCGGCGCTGTAGATTTGGCGGTGCTCTAGGCCAATGTCACGCGGGTGGGGGTGGGCGGCTTTGTCCCAGCCGCGCAACACTGGGCGGCGATAGCGCTCAGTTTGGGCATACAGCATGGCAGACAAGTCCAGCAGCCAGGGCGAGCCACAGGCAGCCAGCAGGCTGTTGTGAAAAGCCTGGTGGCCTTCCTCGGTACGCACGCCGTCGGCCTGGCTATGGGCTTGCTCCAGCGCATCAAAGGCGGCGCTCATGGCTGCCTCCCAGTGCGCATCACCTTTGGCCAGTGAGCGGCGCAGGGCCTCGCAATCAATCACGATGCGCGTCTCTATCGCGTCCCACATGGCTTCTTCTGAGCAGGCGGCCACGCGAAAGCCACGCGCTGGCAAGGCCACCACCAGTTTTTCACTGTGCAGGCGGTTCAGCGCCTCGCGCAGGGGCGAGTAGCTGATGCCGTAGCGTGCCTTCAGAAAGTCCAGACGCAATGCCTGCCCCGCCGCCAGGCTGCCGTCCAGAATCTCCTGGCGCAGTATGTGCAGCGCCTGCTCGGCCAGGGTGGCGCTGTTTTGCTCTGGCAAGGTATAGCCAGCAAAGCTGGCTGAGGGGCTGTTTGCGGGGGTAGGCATTGACAGTTCAGGCATGGCAACAGCTCACTAGGGTTTAAACCGGCACAACGGGGTTGCGCAGCTCACCAATGCCCTCTACATAGGCATTCACTACATCACCAGGTTGCAGCCATTCTTGCGGTGTGCGCCCTGCGCCCACACCTGCGGGTGTGCCCGTGGCGATGATGTCGCCCGGCTCCAGGCTGATGGCAGCGCTGATGTCAGAAATCAAGGTCGGAATCTTGAACAGCAGGTGGCGGGTGTTGGAGTTTTGCTTCTCCACGCCATTCACCGTCAGGCTCAGGTTGAGGTTGTGCGGGTCGGTCATTTCATCAGCCGTCACAATCACCGGCCCCATGGGGGCGTAGGTGTCCTGGCCCTTGGAGTAAATCCACTGGCCCGCGCGGCGGTTGTCGCGGGCGCTGATGTCGTTGACGATGGTGTAGCCAAACACATAGTTCATGGCCGCGTCTTCGCTCACACGCGTGGCGCGTCGGCCCATGACGACGGCCAGCTCCACTTCCCAGTCCAGTTGCTGGGTGATGTTGGCGTTGTGCTCAATGGCATCACCAGGGCCAATCACTGCGGTGGGTGGCTTGGAGAAAATCACCGGCTGGGTGGGCAGGTCTTTGCTGGTATCCAAGGTGCGGCTGGATTCTTCTACGTGCTCGACATAGTTCAGACCGATGCCAAAAATATTCTTGCGCGGGCGCGGGATGGGGGCCAGCAGTTTGACGTTGACCAGGGGCACTGCCGCCCCCAGGGGCCAGCGCTCTTTGTACTCTTTGAGCAACTGGGTGGTGGTTTTGATGGCCTGGGGGCCCAGGTCGATGAAGTCCAGCATATTGTCTGGAATGGCCTGGCCGCTGTGCTGGCCCAGGGCCTGCAAGTCAATCACCAAATCATCGACGATGGCGCCCAGGCGGGCGGCGGCGCTCACTTCAGCGCGGTAGGTCACAAGACGCATGGTTCAATTCCTCCTTAGTGTGATGGTGTTGATTCAATTCAATGGCGTTCAATTGCGCGGCTGGTGGCCGCCTTCGAGGGCTTGTTCTCGGTACAGCCCCAGTTTTTCCATAACGGGCAGGTCGTTAAAGCAGAAGAGGCAGGCATCCTCGGTGCTGGATGCGTTGACATGTTCATGCCAGGCCCAGGCGGGTACGCAGAAGATGTCGCGCTCCTGCCAGTCAAAGCGCTGGCCGTTGATGATGGAATAACCACTGCCCTTGGCCACTTGGTACAAAAAGCTACCGGTGTGGCGGTGGGCCTTGCCCACAAAGCCAGGGCGCAGCAACTGCATGCTGGCCCCAATGGTGGCCATCACATGGCCGCCGGTGGCGGGGTTGGTGTAGTGCATCAGCGCACCGTCAAACGGGTTGTCATCGTGCACACGGGCGTAGCGTTGCAAGGCTTCGTAGGTGCTGGCCCATTCGTACTTGAACAGGGGCGAGTAAGGCTTGCTCCAATCCGCATTTTGCGGGCGCAGGCCGGTGCCACCCCAGACATAGGCGGCATCGTTCAACGGGTAGGCCACAGCCTGCTGCAAGTCAGGGTGGACTTCATAAAAGCCAGCATCTAAGGCGTTGACCATGGGAATGTCCAGTCCGTCTTGCCAGATGCAGGGCAGGCCGTCTTCTTCCACGCCATGCTCGTGCCAGCAACCATTGGGGGTAATCACAAAGTCATTAGCACCCAAGGTGAGCTTGTGGCCGTTGACGATGGTGTAAGCCCCTCGCCCTTCCATGATGAAGCGCAGCGCCGAGGTGGAGTGCGCATGCGCACCCGCACGCTCACCGGGACGCATCACTTGCAAGCCCGAATACAGCAGGCCCACTGCCGCAGCAATATCACGGCGACCTGGGTTGTCCAGATAAATCACCCGTCGCCCGGCTTTTTCAGGCGAAACCAGGTCTGCCGAGCGCAGCACCGGCTCGCGCAAATCTTGGTAGCGCCATAGCACGGGCACAGAGTCTGGCTGCGGCTCCCAAGGCTCAATCTTGTTGGCCACTGTCCAAAGGGCGGCTGTCTTCATGGTTTCCAGCTGTTGGTAGTAGGCCACCAGCTCTGGGGTATCGGCCACATCAGCGCGGCCGGCTACGCTTTCGCGGTAGGCATCGTAGGTTTTAGCAGTCACTGCTTTGTCTCCTGTAGTCATTGCATCTGGGAATAAGGCTGTATTTTTTATAAAAAAATTATATTCATCAATAGGGGTAATTATGTATTTTCGAAAAAACTACTACTTATGTACATTTATCCATCACTTTTTATTTTTTCGCCTTTGCGCAGCAATGACACAGAACCGCAACACACAACACGTCTTTCACAGCTACCACCCCGCCCAAGGCCACGGCCTAGCGCATGACCCGATTGCCTCCCTGCTCGGCCCCCGTCCGATTGGCTGGATTTCCACCCGCAGCAAGGCTGGCCATGCCAACTTAGCGCCTTACAGCTTTTTCAACATCTTCAATTACAAGCCGCCCATCGTGGCCTTCTCCAGCGTGGAGTGGAAGGACACCATGCAAAACGTGCAAGACACGGGCGAGTTCGTACTCAACCTGGCTACCCGTGAGCTGGCTGAGGCCATGAACACCAGCAGCGCCACGGTAGCCCCTGAGGTCGATGAGTTCGCCTTAAGCGGCCTCACCCCCCTGCCCAGTACGCTGCTGGCTGCCCCCAGGGTGGCCGAAAGCCCGGCCAGCCTGGAGTGCAAGCTGCTCAACATCCAGCAGCTACAGGGCTTGGATGGCCAGCCCGTTAAAACCTGGATGGCCCTGGGCGAGGTGGTGGCCGTGCATATCCGCCAAGACTTTCTGCACGATGGGGTGTACGACCCTGCCGCTGCTGGCCACATCCTGCGCGCGGGCGGGCCAGCGGACTATTTCGAAATCACCGATACCGCCCGATTTCGCATGCGCCGCCCTAAATAGTAAAGGGCAAATCAGGGCTTTCCCCAAGAGAAAATAATACTAAGTAGTGATAACATCAGTGCACTTATCATCTGATTTGCATCTGAAAAAGGAAAGCCATGTCCGCAAGCGCAAGCCCCTCTTCCCCTACGTCTCAACTTCCCGTCCTGGTTGCCGGCGGCGGCATCGGCGGCCTGTCTGCCGCACTGGCACTATCGCGCCAAGGCTATGCCGTGCAGGTTTTCGAGCAGGCTAAAGAACTGGGCGAGATTGGCGCGGGCATTCAGCTTGGCCCCAACGCCTTCCACGCCTTTGATGCCTTGGGCGTTGGCCCCCAGGCACGCGCCCGTGCGGTCTATACCGACTACATGGTGATGCACGACGCGCTGGATGAATACCAAGTTGGAAAAATCCCCACGGATGAAGCCTTCCGCCAGCGCTTTGGCAACCCCTACGCCGTCATCCACCGTGCGGATGTCCACCTTTCCCTGCTGGAAGGGGCGCAAGCATCCAGCCTGGTGGAGTTCTTTACCGACACCCATATCCAGCGCGTAGAGCAAGATGCCAACGGCGTGACCATCTACGACCAGCATGGCAAGGCGTACCACGGCCAGGCGCTGATTGGTGCAGACGGCGTGAAGTCCGTAGTGCGCGAGCAATTGGTGGGCGACCCCGCCCGTGTGACCGGCCATGTGGTCTATCGCGCCGTGGTGGATAAGCAAGACTTTCCGCAAGACCTGCAATGGAATGCCGCCAGCATCTGGGTCGGCCCCAACTGCCACCTGGTGCATTACCCCCTGCGCGGCGGTGAGCAGTACAACGTGGTGGTGACCTTCCACAGCCGCGAACAAGAAGAGTGGGGTGTGCGTGACGGCAGCAAGGAAGAAGTGGAAAGCTACTTCCAAGGCATTTGCCCCCGCGCCCGTCAATTGATTGAGCTGCCCAAAAGCTGGCGGCGCTGGGCGACGGCAGACCGCGAGCCAATTGGTACTTGGTCGTTTGGCCGCATCACCTTGCTGGGCGATGCCGCCCACCCCACCACGCAATACATGGCGCAAGGCGCTTGCATGGCCATGGAAGATGCCGTCACCCTGGGGCAAGCCCTGGCCAAGCACCCCGGCGACTGGGATAAGGCGCTAGACCTCTACCAACGCAGCCGCGTAGCCCGCACTGCGCGCATTGTGCTCTCCAGCCGCGAGATGGGGCGCATCTACCACGCCCAAGGGGTGGAGCGTCTGGTACGCAACGACTTGTGGCGTGGCCGCAGTGCCGAGCGCTTCTACGATGCTATGGAATGGCTCTATGGCTGGAATGTAGAAAACTGCCTGGCAGAAGACTGATTTTTTGCCCTCTTTTAGCCCCCCTTTATTTTCTCCACCGAGGTATTCGCTATGACAACGATGGATGTACTCCCCTCCCCCGTGCGCCTGCAGGCGCTGGACAAGCCCGGCCAGCCCGCCGTCACCCCCGCCCTAGAAGAGCTGTATCGCGGCTTTGAGCAGGAAATGCTGGTTCCCCTGTGGACAGAAATCGGCGACCTGATGCCCCCTCACCCCAGAAGCAAGGCCACGCCCCACCTGTGGCGCTGGCGCAATCTGCACCGCCTGGCTGACCAAGCTGGCCACATCGTGCCCGTAGGCCGTGGTGGCGAGCGCCGCGCTATCGCCCTGGCCAACCCTTCACTGGGTGGCCGCCCTTACGCCTCGCCCACCTTGTGGGCTGCTATTCAATACCTGATGCCCGGCGAAGATGCGCCTGAGCACCGCCACAGCCAGCACGCCTTTCGCTTTGTGGTGGAGGGGGAAGGCGTGTGGACGGTGGTCAACGGCGACAGCATCCGCATGTCGCGCGGCGACTTTCTGCCCCAGGGCGGCTGGAACTGGCACGCTCACCACAACTCTGCTACCGAGCCGATGGCCTGGATTGACGGGCTGGACATCCCCTTCGCCTACCACAACGAATGCGCCTTCTTTGAATTTGGTCGCGACACCATTCCACCAGAAGAGCACACCACGCCCGAGTTCTCGTTCTCCGAGCGGCTATGGGGCTACCCAGGGCTGCGCCCCGTCTCGCAATTGGAATCCACTGCCAGCTCGCCCCTGCTGGCCTACCGTTGGGTGGATACCGACAAGGCTCTAAGCGAGCAACTGGCGCTAGAGGCCGAAGGCTACGCCGCCACCCTCAGCCCCGGCCATGCCGCCGTGCGCTACAGCAACCCTACCAATGGCCGCGATGTGCTGCCCACCATCCGCTGCGAAATGCACCGCCTGTGCGCAGGCGCGGCCTCGCAAACGCGGCGCGAGGTTGGCTCCTCGGTGTACCAGGTGTTTGATGGCACAGGTACGGTGCGCGTGGGCGAACGCCAATGGCAAGTGCAGCGCGGTGATATGTTTGTTGTGCCCTCGTGGCAGCCCTTTACCGCGCAGGCCGACAATGGCCAGGCTTCGCTGGACTTGTTCCGCTTCTGTGATGCGCCGATTTTTGAGGCCATCCAAGGCCACCGCGTGCAAATGGGCTAAAGCTGAGTTCAACCGCTTGCCCTCTCCCCCTCCCCTACCCCTCATTGCTTCATTTGAAATGAAAGGAATTTTTCCATGAGCCAAACCAACTACGTTTTCCCCCCTCCCGCCGTGCAATCCCTGCCCATTCGTGGCAAGAGCGAGCGCTACGCCATCAACCGCCTGTTCTTTGTAGGCCGTAACTACTACGCCCACGCCATTGAGATGGATCGCCCCGTCGATAAAACCGTGGACAAGCCTTTCTACTTCCTCAAAGCGCCGCAAACCCTGGTGGAAAGCGGAGCCACCATCCCCTACCCCCCCGGCACCCAGAACTACCACTACGAAATGGAGCTGGTGCTGGCCGTGGGCAAAGCAGGCTTTCGCGTGAGCGCCGAGCAAGCGCATGAGCTGGTCTATGGCTACGCCGCTGGCCTGGACATGACGCGCCGCGACCTGCAACTGGTGGCCCGCGAAAAAGGCCGCCCCTGGGATTTGGGCAAGGACATCGAAAACGGCTCCGTCTGCACCGAAATCGTCCACATGCCCGGTCAAATCATTGAACAAGCCGCGATTGCCCTGGAAGTCAACGGCCAGACCAAGCAGTCTTCCAACGTTGAAAAGCTGATTTGGAACATCCGCGAACTGATTGCCGACCTGACCCAGTTCTACCACCTGCAACCCGGCGACCTGATTTACACCGGAACCCCCGAAGGCGTAGGCGCGGTAGTGGCAGGCGACCGCATCACAGGCCGCGTAGAAGGCGTAGCTGAAGTGGCCCTGAACATTGGCGCTGCCGAATAAGCCCAGGCAAACGCATGATGCAGCTTTACAACTTCTGGCGCAGCGGCTCTTCCCACCGCCTGCGCATTGCCTTGAACTTGAAGGGCTTGCCCTATGACTACCTGCCCGTTCACCTGGGCAAAGGCGAGCATTTGAGCGACCGCTTCAAAGCCCTTAACCCCCAGCAGCTGGTGCCAGCCTTGGTGGTTGAGGGGCAAGAGCAGCCCTTTATCCAGTCCCCCGCCATCATCGAGTGGCTGGAAGAAGCCCACCCCAGCCCTGCCCTGCTGCCTAGCGACCTGCGAGAGCGCGCCCATGTGCGCGCCCTGGCTGCCTTGGTGGGCTGCGACATCCACCCCATCAACAACCGCCGCATTCTGGAATACCTGCGCCACGAGCTAGGGGCCAATGAGGATGCCGTCAACGCTTGGTGTGGCCAGTGGATTCGCAGCGGCCTGCAAGCCTATGAAGACTTGCTGGCCAGCAGCCCCTACAGCCAGGCTGGGCGCTTTAGCTGTGGCGACAGCCCCACGGTGGCGGATGTGTACCTCATCCCGCAACTGGAAAGCGCCCGCCGCTTTGGTGTGGACTTGTCCGCTTGGCCGCGCATTACGGCGGTAGAGCAGGCTTGCCTGCAACTGCCCGCTTTTGCCCAGGCCGCCCCAGCTGCGCAAATAGACGCAGCGCCTTAATGTGAAAACCAGCACCCATGCCCGGCATGGGTGCATAGCCTTTATTCCAACCCATAAGGAGACTATGTATGACAACCCGCAAACTTCTAGCCCACACCCTGCTGGCCACCAGCCTGAGCATCCTGGCCAGCACCGGCTGGGCGCAAACCCTCAAGCTCGGTCACGTCACCCCACCCTCGCATGTCTGGCACCAGGTGGCTGAAGATATGGGGCAAAAGCTCTCTACCGCTACCAACGGGAAAATGAAAATCGCCGTCAGTCCCCTGTCCAAACTGGGCACTGAGGCGCAGATGGTCAACCTCATGCAAAGCGGCGCACAGCACTTTGGCATCATGACGGCAGGCGCTTTGGCCAACCGTGAAGAGTCCTTCCAAGGCTGGGCCTTGCCCTATGCCTTTAAGGACGTGGCCCACGCCGCCAAAGCCGCTAACACCCCTGCTGCAAAAGAAATGCTCAAGCGCCTGGAAACACATGGCATGGTCGGCCTGGGCTACACCTTTGCCGGCATGCGCCACGTGCTGGCCGTGGAGCCGGTGAAAAGCGCCAAAGACCTGGTGAACAAGAAGGTGCGCTCCTTCCCCAGCCCCATCTACAACGACTGGTGGCGTGCCAACGGCGCAGCACCCACCGCCATGCCCCTGCCTGAAGTGGCTCCCTCGCTGACCACCAAGCTGCTGGACGCGGTGGACGTGGACCTGGACGCACTGGTGGGCATGAAGTTCTACCAACAGGCCCCCTACCTGACCATGACCAACCACTCGGCCTTCCCCGGCGTGATCGTGGCCTCCAAGAAATGGTGGGAAAGCCGCAGCGAAGAAGAGCGTGCCATGCTGACCAAAGTGATAGCCGAAGCGCAAACAGCCGGCGTGGCCACCGCCATCCAGGCTGAGGCCGACAACCTGGCCAAGGCCAAGGCCGACAACACCACCGTGGTCGAGGCCGACCTGCAATCCTTCATGGAAGTCGGTGCCAAGGTGCGTGAGCAATACACCAGCAAAAATCCCTTGATTGCCGACTTCTACCAGCAATCCCAGGGGCTGTAATCGGGCTGCTCACTCCCTGATTACGGATACACAGTGTCTGGACTAGGCAGCGGCTCACACAGCCTCTGCCTGGTTTTTTTATAGATTGGATACCAGCCATGCCTCTTTTGCGATTGCTACGCCTGCTGGATACAGGTGTTTACAAGGTTGAACGCTTTCTAGCCATTGGCTTGACCGCCGCCATTGCCCTGATTGCCATGGCGCAGGTGGTGTTGCGCTATTTCTTCCATGCGCCGCTGTTCTGGGCCGAAGAAGTGGCTGCCCAGCTTTTGGTGTTTGTGACTTTGCTCGGCCTGTCCCTGCTGATACACACCCAGCAACTCATCAGCATTGATTTTCTGCCCCGTGCCCTGCCTGGGCGTGGCCGCCATATTTTGTTCGCAGTGCTGGGCCTGGGCATGCTGGCTCTGTTGCTGTTCATTGGCTATATGGGCCTGGAGTGGGTGCAGCGCCCCGATGTGCGCACGGAAATGAGTCCCACCACCCAATTGCCGCGCTGGTACAACTATGCCGTGTTGCCCGTGGTATTTGCCAGCATGTCCTATCACCAGGTAGTCAAGATTTTTGAGCAGATTCGTCTGGCCTGCGGAGGGCAAGAAGCATGATGGTTCTGATTGTTTTTCTTTTGCTGATGTTTGCCGCCTTCCCGATTTTCGGGACTATTTTGGCGGGGGCCATCCTGTTCATGGCCACCAACGACCTGGAAGTGCTGTACGGCTCTGTGCCCTTGCAGTTCTACGGTGCGCTGGAAATCAACAGCCTGCTGGCCATTCCCCTGTTCCTGCTGGTAGGCGAAATCATGGGCGCAGCCGGGCTGACGCAGCGCCTGATTGCCGTGGCAGAGCTGCTGGTCGGGCGCTTGCGCGGCGGCATGGCCTACGCCAACCTGATTACCAATGCGATGGCCGCGTCCATCCTCGGCTCGGCAGTGGCGCAAATCGGCGTGATGAGCAAAATCATGATTCCGGCCATGGAGCGCATGGGCTACAAGCGTGAATTCTCTGCGGCGGTCACGGTTTCTGCCGGTTTGCTCGGGCCGATTATCCCGCCCTCCATGCTGATGATTATTTATGGCGTGGTGGCAGTGCAACCAATTGCCCCGCTGTTCATCGCTGGCATCCTGCCCGGAATGCTGATCATTGCCGCCCTGGCGCTGGTGATTTTGCTGACCGATATCTTCGGCCCCGGCCTGCCCAAGGGGCGCAGCAGCACCGACAAGTCCACGGCCAAGATATTGGTGGAAGGCCTGATTCCCGCCCTTATCCCCATCACCGTGATTATCGGCATCATGCTGGGCATCATGACCCCGACGGAAGCGGGGGCGGTGGCCTCGATTATTTCGCTGGTTGTCGGCCTGATTTACCGCGAGCTGAAATGGCGCGATTGCCCGAAGATTCTGCTGAGTGTGGCCACCAACACCGCCACCATTACCGGGCTGATTGCCGCAGCCTCGGTCTTGAGCTGGGTGCTGACCTTCCAGGGCGTGCCTGACATGCTGGTGGAATACATCTCTGGCCTGACCCAGTCGCCCTTTGTCTTCCTGCTGCTGGTCATCGTCATGCTGCTGGCCATTGGCCTGTTCCTGGAAAGCATCAGCGTGCTGATTGTGGTGGTTCCCCTGCTCATGCCCGTGGTCATGAAACTGGGCATCGACCCCATCCACTTTGGCGTGGTCTGCACCATCGCCACCGTGCTGGGTCTGGTCACGCCACCTGTCGGGCCAGGGCTGTTCATCGCCATGGTGCAGGCCGACTTGCGCATGGGGCCGCTGTTCAAGGCCACCTCCACCTTCCTGCTGGCAGTGATTGCCTGCCTGGTCATCGTGGCGGCCTTCCCGGCCATCTCCACCTGGCTGCCCAATCTGATGCAGAACTGACAGCCTCGTACCTAGGGCCTGACAGAGCCATGC
>CAZMMM010000027.1:740-11986 GCA_964567385.1 uncultured Comamonas sp. | reverse complement strand
CGTAGAAAGATTAGATTATAGCCTAGTTTTTCAATATTTTTACAAACCCAGTAGTTTCTGCTTCTAGGCACTATCCATGCTTTAGGGCTGGGCGACTTTCATCTGCACTTTGAACTGTTTTTTAAGCAGCTCGTAGTAGGCAGCGCTTTCGGCCATAGCCTGAATTTGCTCATACTGGGCTTGTGCCAGCTGGGCTTCTTCTGGGCTTTGTTCTTGCGCTGCCAGTACCTCTGTCAGCTTCACAATGGCATAGCCTTGAGCACCTAAATCAACCCCCGCCCAGGCAGGTAAAGGCTCTGCGGGCAGTTGCAAGGCTGCCTCCAACACCGCCTGGCTCAGGCCTTCCGATTGGCTGCGGCTAATGGTAATGCTCTCACCCAGGCCTTGTGCTTGGCTGGGGTCAGCCTTCCAGGCTTGCAGCTTGGCTTCACCATCTTTGCGGGCCAGCACGGCAGCTTGCTGGGCGCTATAGGCTTGTTGCACACGCTCACGTACTTCATCAAAGTCCAGTTGCTTGGCTGGCAGGTATTGCAGCACGCGGGCGGAAACCAGTTGGCTGTTACCCACGTCAATCGCATCGGTGTTGCGTTTGCTCTCCAGGCTATCTACCGAGAAGATGGCTTCCAGCAAATCTGCTTGGGCCAGCAGCTGGGGCATTTGAGCATTGGGCTCGCGGGTAAGGCCCTGGGCTTTTTGAATGCTCAACCCTAGCTTTTGGGCTACAGGCCCTAGGCTATCGGCCTGCTCGTACACGGTGTTAGTGAACTCTTCGGCCACTTCCGCAAACTGGCGCTGGGCTTGCTGGTCTTTCAGCTCGTCTTCAATGCGGGGGCGTAGCTCCTCAAAGCTGGGAATTTGCGCAGGCTTGATATCGGTTACTTGAATGATGTGGTAGCCAAACTCCGTTTCCACCAAAGCATCGCTGATGCCGTCTTTGTCTAGGTCAAAAGCGACTTTTTCAAACGCAGCCACCATGGCGCCGCGTGGGAAAAAGCCCAGGTCACCACCGCTAGCGGCAGAGCCGGGGTCTTGCGAGGCTTCCCTGGCCAGGTCAGCAAAGCCCTTTGGCTCGGCCTTGACGCGCTCTAGCAGGGCTTGCGCCTGCTCTTTGGCGGCTGTGCGCTCAGCAGCGCCCATGCTTTGCGGGGCATTAATCAGGATATGGCTGGCGCGGCGCTCTTCCTGCACGGTGGCCATGCGGGCGGCGTTTTCGTCATAGTAGGTGCGCACATCGTCTTCATTGACGGCGATGTCTTGGCGCACGGCATCCAGGTCCAGCACTACGTATTCGATATCTGCTTGTTCAGCCTGCTCATAGCTGGCCAAGTGCTGTTGGTAATAGGCCTTCAGGTCTGCATCGCTAGCCTGCACCTGGTCTTGGTAGTCCTTGGCAGACAGTTGGGCAACCTGCACCTGGCGGCGCTGCAGCATAGCTTGCATGCTCAAGTCAGCCACGGCTTGAGAGGCAATCGCTGTGCCGCTCACACCGCCCAGCACTTGGGCCAAAGACAAGTCGCGGCGCACCGAGGCTTCAAAGCCCTCTGGGGTCATGCCTTGAGCGGCTACCAGGTTGCGGTAGGCCTCAGCATCCAAGCTGCCATCGGCGCGGCGCAGGGCGGCAATGGCGGGAATTTCTTGCAGAGTGCGCGCCAGGGCATCATTGCTGGCTGTCAGGTGCAGCTTTTGCACAGCAGTTTGCAAGACACGGTCACGCACGATGCGCTCTAGCGTGGCATAGCGCGCCTGGGGGCTGTCTAGCCATTGGCTATCAATGCCAGGCTGCTCTGCGCGCAGACGGTCGCTTTCAAAGCGGTGGACGTTATCCCACTCTGCCTGGGTGATATCTTGCCCATCCACCCGCGCCACAACGGGGCTGCTCTCAGAAAAGTAGTTTCTATCAACGCCGACCAGCACAAACGAAGGGATGATCAGCAAGAACAACAGGAACATGACGACCTTGGAGTTCTTACGGATGGACTCAAGCATGGTTAATCTTTCTCAAGCTTTTGCAAGCAACAGCAACAATGGGGTAGCCCCCAAGCAAACTGCGCATTTTAGCCGCCCAGGCTATCGACTGTGCGTAAGTACATAGCAGACATTAAAAAAGCAGCCTATGGCGGCTGCTTTCTAGCGTTTTATGAACGATTTTTACGTTCTGCTGCTACTAGCTCAGGCTTTTTGCACGTTGGCGATGCCGTCAGTGATTTCCTTGTGGGCAGCTTCAATGCCCTTCCAGCCCAGCACTTTGACCCATTTGCCTTTTTCCAAGTCTTTGTAATGCTCGAAGAAGTGGGCAATTTGTTGCAAGGTCAGCTCATGCACATCTTCCAGGCTGTTGATTCTGTCGTAGGCGGGCAGGATTTTCTTGGTGGGCACAGCCAGCACCTTGCCATCCACACCGGCCTCGTCTTCCATTTCCAGAATGCCCAAAGCGCGGCAGGGCACCACCACACCAGGCGGCAGGGGGAAAGGGGTAAGCACCAGCACATCCACCGGGTCGCCGTCGCCCGACAGGGTTTGCGGCACATAGCCATAGTTGCAGGGGTAGTGCATGGCCGTGCCCATGAAGCGGTCCACAAACACGCAGTCGGTGTCTTTATCTACTTCGTACTTGATGGGGTCAGCGTTGGCCGAAATTTCAATGACAACGTTGAAGGCTTCAGGGGCGTTTTTACCGGGGGTAACTTTTTCAAAAGACATGGAAAAACCAATCAGCTAAGAGCGGGAGGACAGCAGCCTGAACAAGGGCAACACACCCACCCCAGCCCAGGCACGAAAAACTTTGTATTCTATGCGCCCTTGGCTTGCACCAGACTTGCAAAGCCAGCCCCCTTTGAACAACAACAATCCGATTTGTATGACGCTTTCTGCCCTCTCCGCCCCTCAACCCGACCGCCAGCCCCGCCATATACGCCGTATTACCTACCAAAGCTTTGAGCGCCGTGATGGCCTGTGGGACATGGAGGGCGAGCTAATAGATGTCAAAGCCACAGACATCACCTTGCTCAACGGCAGAATCCACCCCGCTGGCCAACCCATTCACCACATGCAACTGCGTGTCACCGTCGATAAGCAACTGGTGGTACATGCGCTGGAGGCGGCCATGCCCTCCCACCCCCTGCAAGGCTGCCCGCAGGCGCTGGCGGCCATGCAGAACATGGTGGGCGCTTGCATGGCGCGTGGCTGGCGCAAGGCTATTGATACCCACTTGGGCGAAATCCAGGGCTGCACCCACATGCGCGAGCTGCTGCTGAATATGGCTACCGCCGCCTTCCAAAGCATTTTGTCGGCCTTCACCACAGAGGCCGACCAGCCCCCCGGCTTCTTAGGGCGCTGCGTTGGCTGGGACTTCAAAGGCCCGGCGGTGGCAGAGTTCTACCCCAAGTTCATCAACTACGAACGTGCACCCAAGCCCGATAAAGCCAAGGGCTAAGGCCTAGTTGCTGCCCCTCGTATGCCCAGCAACGCCGCTCCTGTTCTACGCCTGCAAAACGCCCTGAGTGCCGACCAAGCCGCCGCCTGGGATGCCCTGCTAGCGCAACAAAGCCAGCCCACGCCGTTTATGCAGCACGCCTATTTGCAGGCATTGCACGACAGCCACAGCGCCTGCCCGCAAACCGGCTGGCGTCCGCTGTGGTGCTGCCTGTACGCCAACGAGGAGGAAGCCGCCCCCCTGCTGGCCGCCTGTCTGCTCTACGTCAAAGCCCACTCACGCGGGGAATATGTGTTTGATTGGGCTTGGGCAGATGCCTACACCCAGCACGGCCTGCGCTACTACCCCAAGGCGCTGCTGGCAGTGCCCTTTACCCCTGTGCCGGGCAACCGCCTGCTGGCTAGCGATGCAGCCAGCCGCCAAACCCTGCTGCAAGGGCTGCTGCAATGGTGCGAGCAGCAAGGGCTGTCATCCCTACACATGCTGTTTGCCGCGGATGAGGATTTAGAGGCCGCCCAGGCGCTGGGGCTGATGCTGCGCCACACCGTGCAGTTTCACTGGCACAACCAAACACCTGCCAGCATGGAGGCTGCTCCCCGCCCCTACCGCGACTTTGACGATTTTTTAAGCAGCCTGAACCAGGAAAAGCGCAAAAAAATCCGCCAAGAGCGCCGCCGCGTTGCCCAGGCAGGCGTAACTTTTGAAGTGCGCCAGGGTGCAGCCATCCGCCCCGAAGATTGGGAATTTTTCTACCATTGCTACCAGCAGACCTATTACGAGCACGGCAACCCACCATATTTACAGCCCGCATTTTTTCAAGCCATGGCCACGCAGATGAGCCAGCACTGGGTGCTATTTATTGCCCAGCGCGGCGGCCAGCGCATTGCGTGCAGCCTGGTGGCCTTGAGCGCCGATGGCCGCACCGCCTATGGCCGCTACTGGGGGGCGCTGGAGCGGGTTGATTGCCTGCACTTTGAAGCCTGCTACTACCAGCCGCTAGAGTGGTGTATTGCCCAAGGCGTGGCCAGCTTTGAAGGCGGCGCACAGGGCGAGCACAAAATGGCCCGTGCCCTGCTGCCCAGCCCCACCAGCAGCGCCCATTGGCTGGCGCACCCCGCCTTTGCGGATGCAGTACAAGAGTTCCTGCAGCAAGAGGGCCAGCGCGTACAGCACTACCTGACTCACCTGGAAACCCGCAGCCCCCTGCGCCAGGCCTAGCGCAAGGGCAGGGCTTCATGAGGAGCGCAACTGCACCTGCCGGCCTGCTTTGGCTTGGTCAGCTTCTAGCGCCATTTCTGGGCGAAATAGCACATAGCAATTGCGCCCTGCCTGCTTGGCGCGGTACATGGCCAAGTCTGCGTAATGCTGCAAGCTCTCCGCTTCCAGGGTATCTTGCGGATAAAGCGCAATGCCCATGCTGCCTGAGACATGCACCGTATGCTGCCCTGCCACCACGACCGGCTGGGCGATGGCATCGAGCAAGCGCTGGGCGGTTTGCAGGTAGGCGGCCTCTTCCTGCGCAGCGCTGAGCAGCACCACAAACTCATCGCCACCCAAACGCGCCACCAAGTCGTTGCTGCGGATTTTGGCTTGCAAGCGCTGGGCAATGGTGATGAGCAACTCATCGCCGGCATCATGGCCATGGGTGTCATTCACGGCTTTAAAGCCGTCTAAATCGACAAAGCACAGGGCCAGGGTTTGCTGGCGGCGCTCGGCTTGCAGCATGGCCTGCTGCAGGCGCTGGGCCAGCAACAGGCGGTTGGGCAGACCGGTCAGGGCATCAAAATGGGCTTTGCTTTCCAAGTCTTTTTCGCGGTCTTTGAGCTCGGTAATGTCTGAGAACACGCTCACGAAGTGTGAGACCTCACCCAGCTCGTCCTTAACAGCGTTAATCGCTGCCTGAATGACGTACACACCCCCGTTTTTATGGCGATTCCACAACTCACCCTGCCAATAGCCTTGGCTACGCACCCCTTGCCACAGGGCTTGGGTTTGCGCCTCCAGCCTATCGCCTACCGCAAGAAAGTCGGGGGTCTGGCCCAGTGCCTCCTCACGGCTATAGCCCGTTAGGCGGGTAAAGGCGGGGTTGACTTCCATGATGCTGCCAAACTCATCACAAATAATCACCCCCTCGTGGGTATTGGCAATCACACTGGCGGCCAGACGCTGGTTTTTTTGCGCTTCTTTTTCGGCAGAAATATCCTGCTTGATCGCCATGTAGTGGGTTACATCACCCGTGGCGTTGTACATGGGAGCCACCACTGCAGCCTCTACATACAAGCTGCCATCTTTGCGGCGGTTGATAAACTCCCCACGCCATACGTTCCCGGCTTGCAGGCTGTCCCACATCTCGCGGTAGGTAGAGAAGCAGGTCTTGCCTGATTGCAAGATGCGCGGGTTTCTGCCTATCGCCTCTTCTTTGGTATAGCCCGTAGAGCGGCAAAATTCTGGGTTGACATATTCAATTTTTGCCTGGGTAGAGGTGATGACTACCGCTGTTGGGCTTTGCTCTACCGCTTGGGAGAGTTTGCGAATCGTGTCCTCATCAGCGCGGATGCGTGACAAGTCCTGCAGCACCGCCACGTAATGCTCAACCTGCCCTGCCTCAGCACGCACGGCATGCACTTTCATCCAGCTGGTCAGCACAGAGGCATCGCCTCGGACGTAGCTAAACTCTCCCTCCCAATGGTTCTGGTTCTCTAGTCGCCCCCATATCTTTCTGATGGCTTGCACCATTTCTGCCTTTTGAGGCAGGGCCTCAGGCTTGCGCCCTTGCACCTCTTGCAAGCAAACGCCAAAGCCTTGGGCAAATGCGGGGTTGATGGTGACTATGCGCCGCTGTGCGTCAATGATGACAATCAAGTCACTGCTATTGCTGAACACGCTGGCCGCCAGGCGGTTTTCTTCTTGCAGGAGCTGCTCTCGCTTGGCGGCTTGGTGAACACGCCACGTTAAATACCCCGTGCACAGCAGCAGCAGGCCCAAAACTCCTGCCACCCCTAGGTATAAGGCCTGGGTGTTTTTGCGCCAGCGCTCTAAAACCTGCTGGGCCGAGGTATTGGAAGCCACAATCAGCGGGTACATACTGGAAGCGCGAAAAGCCACCAGTGCAGTATCCCCATCTGACCCTTGCCAGCGCGCCGTACCGATTTGCTGGCGGTGCATGTGGTCAAAATGCGCTTTATGGGGCAAAAACTTGCCTGGTTGGTCGCTGGGACGGGTGGAGAACAGCAAAATCCCTTCATCAGTAAATACGCGCTGGCGCATGGGGTTGCTGCCCTGATGGTTCAGCGCCAGATTGATGAAGTAATCACTGTTAATAGCCAGCACCAAGGTCCAATCCGGCTTATCTGGCAGCACCATGGTGATGGGGAAAAAGCCCGAGTCAAAGTAAGCCTCTTTGCCCGACTGCGCTGGCTGTGTGGCAAAAGGCAGGCCATCTGCAAAATCACGCCCCACCCAAGGTGCGCCAAAGCGCAAGATATAGGGCGTTTGCACGGCCACCCGCGGCAGCAGGGGCTCTAGGTCTAGGCGCCGCCCAATGGTCAGGGGGTTGGTGCTCAGTACCACCCGCCTTTGCCCGTCAATGGCAGAAATCGAGCGTATATAAGGCAGTTTTCTCTGTAAGGCTACCAACGCATCTTGCAGGCCATATTCAGTTTCAAACAGCAGCGGCTGCTCCGTCGTCATAGAGCGCAAGTGCAGCTCTAGCAGGTCAAAGCTTTGGGTCAGCCAGTCTTCCAAGCTATGGGTTTGGACTTGGGCGTGGCTTTGGGCATGCTCTAGCGCCACGACGCGCAAATGCTCCGTGGCTATCCACACCGCAGCCACCACTACCGCCGCAAACAAAGCCTGCAACGCCACCAGCAAGCCTACCGAGCCTAGGGCACGGCCTTTGGCAAACACGGCAAGCACACCTCCAGGCCCTTTGAACAGGGCGCTTTTAACGCTCTTGCGCATGCTTATCGGCTTTCAGCTGAGCTTTCAGTCTCAGTGACCACAATCGGCTCTAAACCATATTTTTTGGCGGCCTCCAGCAAGCGGCCATCCGCTTGAATGCTGCGCATAAAGGTGTTGAGCTGCGCTAGCCATGCATCATCCCCAGGTTTGATGGCCCAGGCGTAGGGGGTAATGTGATAACGGGCATCGGGGCTGACCAGGCGCGCCCAGTCCGTCGTCGCCAGCATGCGGCGGGTATAGGGGTAGTCGGTGATAAATACATCGGCACGACCCGACTGCACCTCTTGCTCCCGTGCCTTGGGGGTGTCGGGGGCTATCAGCTGGGCGTGCTGCAGGCGCTGGCGCATTAACGGTTCATGCAGTGTGCCCTTGGCCACGGCAACCACTACGCCCGGGCGATCAATATCGTCCCAGCTACGAATTTTGCGGTTGGAGCGGGTGGTAATCGCCATCACATCGCTAGCCAGGTGGGGATGAGTGAAGCGCAAATGCGCCTGGCGCTCTGGGGTAATGCCAATGGCAAACATGGCAACATCACAGCGATCAGAGCTTAAATCTGGAATCAGGCGGGCAAACGAGCTATCTACAAACTGCAGCTTGACCTTTAAGTGTGCGGCCAGCATCTGGGCCAAATCCACATCAATGCCCGTAAGCTGCTGACTGCGCGGGTCGCGGTAGGAGATGCTGTAGTAATCGGGCCAAATACATACCTTGAGCTGCTGGCGTTGGACGATCTGCGCCAGCCGCGCAGACGGCTGCGCCCCTGCTTGCGGGCTACTACCCTCTGGGGTTTGAGTTTGGGCCTGCACTTGAGACAGCCCTAAAGCCAAGGCCGCAGCCCATGCCCAACGCCCTATTAGCTTGGTTGTTGACAGTTTGTAATTCATTTCTTACCCCCAATCCCCCACAAATCGTGGGTGAATATAAAGAGCATACATAACTTTCCAATACATAAAGCCCCAAGCGCCCTACTTGCCACAGCAAAACACTTGGTTACATCTAGCCTTTACAAGGCGAGCTTGCTATAAAAAAGTTTTTCTCCATCCAGCCAACAATTCGGCTGGTATAGCGGCCATTTGAAGCTACTAATTGGCCCTTATTTCTTTACCGTTCAATACATGTCCTCCTCTGCACCAAGCCTTCAACCCACGCCAAGCGATGCATTGACCAAGCATGGGTTTTTTCACTACCACGGCATTTGGGCACCTGGTGTTCGTCTATTTCGCCAGCTGCACTTCTTCAGCAAGATGGTGCTGATTTCCGTAGTTTTCATGCTGCCTATGCTGAGTTTACTGGGCTGGCAGCTCCAGCAAAACTATGACAACACCCGCCAAGAGCGCCTGAACGCCACCCGCCAGCAGGTAGAAGTGGCCATAGGCGTACTCCAGTGGGCCTACGCGCAAGAGCAGTCTGGCCAGCTCAGCCGCGCACAGGCGCAGGCACAAGCCTTGCAGCTGCTAGAGCCACTGCGCTATGCCAAGCAGGAATACTTTTGGGTCAATGACCTAGAGCCACGTATGCTGATGCACCCTTTGCAGCCAGCCCTTAACGGCCAGGATTTAAGCAACATCAAAGACCCCAATGGCTTGGCCTTGTTTGTCGCTTTTGCCAACACGGTGCGCCGCCAAGGCCAAGGCTTTGTGGCCTACCAATGGCCCAAGCCCGGCAGCAGCACACCGCAGGACAAGGTCTCCTACGTGCAGGGCTTTACCCCTTGGGGCTGGGTGGTAGGCACGGGGATTTATACGCATGACTTGGGCGTAAGCTTTCAGCGCCAGCTGCTTTGGGTGGCTTTGGGCGGGCTGCTCACCCTCTTGCTGGCCAGCTATCTGTTCCTGAGTTTTTACCGCGTAATGGACGGCGGCCTGCGCGAAACCCGCCGCCATCTGCGCGCCATGACCGCTGGCGACCTGACCACCAGCCCCTCCCCCTGGGGCAAGGACGAGGCGGCCTCCCTCATGCTGGAGCTGCGCCATATGCAAGAGTCGCTGCGCCAGATGGTGCTGCGCGTGCGCGTCTCTAGCGACGACATCGTGCACTCAGCCAGCGAGATTGCCAGCGGCGCCAAAGACCTCTCGATACGCACCGAGCACACGGCCAATCAGCTAGAGCAGTCCGCCGCCTCTATGGAAGAAATCACCGCCACCGTGGGGCATAACAACGAGCACATGCAGCAAGCTTCCAGCATGGCGGCACAGAACGCAAATACCGCCAGCCAAGGTGGCCGCGTGATGCAAGAGGTGGTGCAGACCATGGAGAGCATCAGCCAGTCGTCCAACAAGATTGCGGAAATTACCGCCACGATTGACAGCATCGCCTTCCAGACCAATCTGCTGGCGCTCAACGCCGCCGTAGAGGCCGCCCGCGCTGGCGAGCAAGGCCGTGGCTTTGCCGTGGTCGCCACCGAGGTACGCAGCCTGGCAGGCCGCAGCGCCACCGCGGCCCAAGAAATCAGCCGCCTGATTAGCGCCAGCGTGCAGCAAGTACAACAAGGCAGCCAGGTGGTGCGCCAGGCAGGCCAGACGATTGACAGCATTGTGCAATCGTCCCAACAGGTGAGCCAATTGCTCAGCGAAGTAGCCAATGGCGCACGCGAGCAAGCCCAGGGTGTGGCGCAGATTGGCAGCGCCATCCAGCAGCTTGACCAAGTCACCCAGCAAAACGCGGCCTTGGTAGAGGAGACGGCCTCTGCCGCCGCCTCTATGCAAGAGCAGGCCCACACCTTAGAGGCTGAGGTCGCCCGCTTTCAAATGCCCGCCGACACCCAGCGCCCCAGCAGCGCCGCCCTCCTGAGCCTGAGCCAGCCCAGCAGCCCTGGGGCAGGCTTTGACTTTGACAGCGCTATTGAAGCCCACCGCCAATGGAAGGTACGCCTGCGCCAAGCCATCACGCAAAAGGCACAGCTAGACGCAAGCAGCATTTGCCGTGATGACCGCTGCCCTCTGGGCCAATGGCTGCATGGCACTGGCAGCAAGCGCTGGGGCAGCCGCCCACTGTTTAGCCAGCTGCTCGATAGCCACGCCCAGTTCCACCAAACTGCGGGCGCGGTGGCCAAGGTCATCAACGCTGGCCAATACACCGATGCCGAGCAGCTGATAGGCGCAGGCTCCGCCTTCGCGCGGGTTTCAACCGAAGTCTCAGCCCTGCTGGCCAAGGCCAAGCGTGAGCTTTGAGCCAGTAAGAACGTGTTCACGCTCTAAGGGCTTAGGCCCTGGATAATTGCCGCCTGACTTCATCACACAAGGATGCATCCCCATGCTGGATTGGACTTACTGGAATGAAACCTACGGCGAGGGCAATGTTTTAGCCATTGGTGGGCTGTTGCTGGGTTTGGGGTTCGGCTTTTTTGGCCAGCGCTCGCGCTTTTGCCTTCGCGCAGCAGTGGTGGAGTTTTGGCGCCAGCGCTTTGGCGACAAGCTGGCGGTGTGGCTGCTGGCCTTCTCCACCGCCGTGGTGCTGGTGCAGGGTTTCACCCTACTGGGCTGGATGGACTTGTCCACCGCACGGCAACTGTCCTCACGCGGCAGCATGTCTGGCGCTTTGGTGGGTGGCCTGATTTTTGGCCTGGGTATGGTGATGACGCGCGGCTGCTCCAGCCGCCTGCTGGTGCTATCTGCCAACGGCAATTTACGCGCCCTGCTCTCTGGCTTGGTGTTTGCTGTGGCGGCGCAAGCCTCACTCAGCGGCATTCTTGCGCCCTGGCGTGAGACCATCAGCCTATGGTGGGTGGTAGATGGCGGGCCAACGCGCAACGCCCTTACCTGGCTGGGCGGCGGTGCAGGGCTGGGTCTGGCGCTGGGGCTGGCCTGGATGGCCGCCGCCCTATTCTTTGCCGTGCGCAGCGGCTGGGGCT
>CAZMMM010000027.1:0-730 GCA_964567385.1 uncultured Comamonas sp. | reverse complement strand
GGTATGGCCACGGGGGTGATGGTGGCTGGCGCTTGGTATTACAGCCACCAGGTGATGGCCCATTCCTTTGAAGTAGTGCCGGTGCAGGGCTTGACCTTTAGCGGCCCCTCTGCCGAATGGCTGATGCACGTGCTGCACGATGCCAGCGGCCCCTGGACGTTTGGCCTAGGGCTGATGCCGGGAGTATTCCTAGGCTCCTTTGTAGGTGCAGTGGTAGGCAAGGATTTGAAGCTGGAAGGCTTTGGCCCCGGCTACAGCATGCCACGCTACATCAGCGGGGCGATTTTGATGGGCTTTGGCTCCATGCTGGCAGGCGGCTGCGCCGTGGGTGCGGGCATGACGGGTGGCTCCATCTTTGCCATTACTGCCTGGCTAGCCTTGGTAGGCATGTGGCTGGGTGGGGGCATTGCCGACCGCCTGCTTGATTACCAACCCAGCCCCAATAATGCGCCATGAGCATTCCTTTTCTTGACCTGTTTGCTGCCTTTGGCAAAAGCCTGTTTTTTGCCATTGCGGGTATTTTGCCCATCATCAACCCGCTGGCATCGGCACCCATTTTTGTTGATTTAACCCAGGGCTTGAGTAAAACAGGCCGCCATAATCTGGCGCGCCAGATTGGCAAAAATGTGTTCTTATTGCTGGCCGGCGCCATGCTTGCAGGCTCTTATGTGCTGCATTTTTTTGGTGTCTCCTTGCCCGTGGTGCGCGTGGCTGGCGGGATGATTGTGGC
>CAZMMM010000026.1:0-12012 GCA_964567385.1 uncultured Comamonas sp. | reverse complement strand
GTAACTGCCCAAGCTCTCAAGCTGATGCAAAAAAATCCTGATGCCATTGTTGTGGTTGGCAGTGGTACGCCTGCGGCATTACCTATGCACACCCTGCGTGAGCGTGGCTATAAAGGCCAATTTTATCAAACCCACGGTGTTGCGAATAATGACTTCTTGAGAATTTCAGGTGCACCCGATAATTCTATGATATTGCCTACAGGGGTGATGTTGGTAGCGGAGCAGTTACCAGATAACCATCCTAGCAAAAAACCTGCTATTAGTTATCTGACCTCTTATGAAGGCAAGTATGGTGCAAACTCTCGCAGCCCATTTGGTGCTTATGCCCACGATGCTTATTTGGTTCTGGATCACGCGGTAGCAACGGTAAGCAAGGAGCATAAGCCTGGTACGCCCGCTTTCCGCGAAGCATTGCGCGATGCAATGGAGAATACCAAAAATCTTCCTGTTACCCATGGTGTGATTAATATGACGGAATCTGATCACTCGGGTTTGGGTAATGACAGCCGTGTGCTTATCACCAATGAAAAAGGTGCTTGGAAGCTGTTGAAATAAGAAATGCAGGATGCCAGGGAGCTGATGATGAATCATACGTTTTTTAATACCCCAGCACTTTTGGCTCCTGCCGTGACGGTGAAGGAGGAGTTGCCCGGTGGTGGATTTCTTCTTCGCTCGCCAGAGGAGCTTGGAGATGTCACCCGCTGCATAGGGGACTGGTTGGAGTACTGGGCAGAAAAGACTCCAGATGCCTTGTATCTGGCTGAAAGAGGTGCAGATGGCGAGTGGGTCAAAATGACTTATGCGCAAGTGCGCCATCGTATCGGTGCTATTGCACAAGGACTTTTGGATCTGGGGCTGGAAGAAAAGTCGCCTGTAGTTTGCCTGTCAGATAATAGTCTAGACCATGCCCTGTTAATGCTGGCAACCATGCATATTGGCCGCCCCTTTGTGACGGTTTCCAGTGCTTACTCCAGGCTTGCTAAAGAATATAGCAAGGTCAGTGGTATTTTAAAGCAACTCTCTCCTGGCTTGATTTATGCCAGTGATGGTGCAGTGTATGGCCCGGCTATTCGTGCTTGTGGCCAGGACTGTCCTGTTGTTTTAAGCCATAACGCTTATAGCCTGGATGGTAGTATTACTTTTGCAGAGGTAGCACGTGCTGTAGAAACGCCTGCAGTGATGGAGGCATTTGCTGAAATTACCCCGGAAACACATGCCAAGTATTTGCTAACCTCTGGTTCAACGGGTACACCCAAGGTGGTAATCAATACCCATGCCATGCTTTGTGCGAATCAACAGCAAGCACGCCAGACTTGGACTTTCCTGCAAATTGAAAAGCCTGTAGTCGTGTCTTGGCTGCCCTGGAGCCATACCTTTGGCACCAACCATAACTTCAATATGGTATTGTGCAATGGCGGCAGTTTTTATATTGATGAAGGTCGGCCTGTGCCTGGGCTGATGGAGAAATCGGTTAAAAATCTGCGGGATGTCAAGCCTAACTTGTACTTTAATGTACCCAAGGGGTTTGATGCCTTGATCACATTTTTAGAAGAAGATCAAGATTTTAAAACAGAATTTTTTAGCCGTTTGCGCGCTGTATTTTATGCGGCGGCGGCTTTGCCTGTGACAACTTGGGACAGGCTGGAGCGTATCGCAAAATCTGTGCAGGGTGATAATGTTTGGTTTACTTCAGCTTGGGGGGCCACAGAGACATCACCAATGATTACCAATGTGCACTGGAAGCTGGATGGGCCTGGTTGCATTGGACTGCCTATGCCTGGTTGTGAGCTGAAGTTTGTGCCCAATGCTGGAAAAATGGAAATGCGTGTACGTGGTGCACAGGTATTTCCAGGCTATTTGAATGATGAGGAAAATACTAAAAAAGCCTTTGATGAAGATGGCTTTTATAAGATTGGTGATGCAGGCTTGCTGGTTGATTCCTGTCAGCCTGAGCAAGGCATTCGATTTGATGGCCGTGTAACAGAAGACTTCAAGCTGACCACTGGGACATGGGTGTCGGTTGGTACGCTGCGCGTGAAGGCTGTTGCAGCGCTGTCGCCTTACGCACAAGATGTTGTCGTAACAGGCCATGGCAGAGATGAAGTCGGATTGTTGATATTCCCAACGCCAGAGGCAGAGACGATGGAGGAGTCCTTGCTGCATCAGCATATCAAGAGTAGCTTGATTAAGTTGCGACAAGAAAGTGGGGGTGGCTCTTCACAAAGTCCAGTGCGTGCAATGCTATTGGATAGCCAGCCCAGCCTAGAAACAGGTGAAATAACTGATAAAGGCTATATCAATCAAAGAGCTGTTCTGACACAAAGGGAAGAGGCTGTTAAAACCCTGCATGCTACTTATAAGGCTGAAGGTGTTGTGGTTATTAATTGAGTTGGTTTTTAATTAATTGGAAGTTAAATGGATAGAAAAATCAAAGCTGCTATTATTGGCAGTGGAAATATTGGCACTGACTTGATGATAAAAATATTGCGCACAGGAAAGAGTATTTCCATGGGTGCAATGGTGGGGATTGACCCCAGCTCTGATGGTCTGGCTCGCGCTGCGCGCATGGGTGTGGCAACAACCCATGAAGGCGTGGAAGGCTTGATGAGAATGCCAGAATTTGCCGACATTGATTTTGTTTTTGATGCGACCAGTGCCAATGCCCATGTTTATAACGAAAAGGTGCTGCGCAATGCCAAGCCTGGTATCAGGATGATTGACCTGACGCCAGCAGCCATTGGCCCTTATTGTGTGCCAGCAGTCAATGGTGAAGAGCATCTAAATGCCTTGAATTTAAATATGGTTACTTGTGGTGGTCAGGCAACCATACCAATGGTGGCGGCGGTTTCGCGGGTTGCCAAGGTTCACTATGGTGAAATCATTGCCTCTATTGCCAGCAAGAGTGCGGGGCCTGGAACCAGAGCCAATATTGATGAGTTTACAGAAACTACTTCCCGTGCGATTGAAGTGGTAGGTGGTGCTACCAAAGGCAAGGCTATCATTATTCTGAATCCTGCAGAGCCACCTCTGATTATGCGTGATACGGTTTACACCTTGAGCGAACTGGTCGATGAAGAGAAGATTGTTGATTCTGTTGAAAAAATGCTGCAATCCGTACAATCGTATGTGCCGGGTTATCGCTTAAAGCAGAAGGTGCAGTTTGACAGAATTGAGCAGGCGATTCGTGTTCCTGGTGTGGGCGAGAGAATGACGGGCTTGAAAACCTCTATCTTGCTGGAGGTGGAAGGTGCGGCTCACTATCTGCCCGCCTATGCAGGTAATCTGGATATTATGACCAGTGCTGCGTTAAAAACAGCGGAACAAATTGCTCTTAATATAAAGAGCAAGGCTGAATAATATAAAGGGTATCCGCTATGAATACAGCTAAAAAAATTTATATCTCTGATGTAACCTTGCGCGATGGCAGCCATGCCATTCGCCATCAATACACGGTTGAGCAGGCTAAAGCCATTGCCTTGGCGCTGGATGAGGCAAAAGTTGACTCTATTGAGGTTGCCCACGGCGATGGTCTGCAAGGCTCCAGCTTTAACTATGGCTTTGGTGCACATACTGACTTGGAGTGGATTGAAGCAGTCGCCAGTGTTGTCAAACAGGCAAAAATCACCACCTTGCTGCTGCCTGGCATTGGGACAGTGCATGACTTAAAAAATGCCTATGAAGCCGGTGTGCGCGTGGTGCGTGTGGCTACGCATTGCACGGAGGCGGATGTTTCCAAGCAGCATATTGAGTATGCACGCAACTTGGGGATGGAGGCTGTCGGCTTTTTGATGATGAGCCATATGACAGACCCTCAATCTTTGGCGCAACAAGCAAAAATGATGGAATCCTATGGTGCTACCTGCTGCTATGTGGTGGATTCTGGTGGTGCTTTAAGCATGCAGGATGTGCGTGAGCGATTCAGGACATTTAAGGATGTGTTGAATGCTGATACGCAAACCGGTATTCATGCCCACCATAATTTATCGCTGGGTGTGGCTAACTCCATTGTTGCTGTTGAAGAGGGCTGCGACCGTGTGGATGCCAGCTTGGCCGGCATGGGCGCTGGTGCTGGTAATGCGCCACTAGAGGTATTTATTGCAGCGGCTGAACGGCTGGGTTGGAACCATGGCACGGATTTATACCGTTTGATGGATGCAGCGGATGACATTGTGCGCCCTCTGCAAGACAGGCCAGTGCGTGTTGACCGTGAAACCCTGGCGTTGGGTTATGCCGGTGTTTACAGCAGCTTTTTACGCCATAGTGAAGCCGCCGCAGAAAAATACGGACTTAAAACCGTTGATATTCTGGTAGAGCTGGGCCGTCGTGGCATGGTAGGTGGCCAGGAAGATATGATTGTTGACGTGGCCTTGGATCTTTTAGAAAAAAGATAATGCCGTTTCTCAGTCACTGGGAAAAAGTGAGGAAGTAGGAAAGTTCAAACCATGTCAGAAGTTTTTCAAGTTCAGCTGGAGCCGTATGGCGCTAGTTTTGATTGTCGATCGGATCAGCATATTCTGGATGCTGCCATTGAGGCCGGCTACTGGCTGCCGCATAGCTGCCGCTTGGGCGATTGCAATAGCTGCGTGCTCCCGGTGCTCAGTGGGGAGGTAGCGCACAGCAGCTTGCCGCATGAACCTGAAGAGCTGCAAGCTGGGCAATGTCGCACTTGCCATGCGCGCCCTGTGGGTAATGTGGTTCTGGATGCACCGACTGTGCCCAAAGAGCCTGGCCAGCGTGTGGTGACCGCCGGTGCGCGTGTGCTGGAGGTGCAGCGCCCATCCTCGGATGTGGCGGTTGTCCAGCTGCAGGTTCCAGCCAGTGCTGGTTTGAACTTTCGTGCTGGTCAATACATGGATGTATTGCTGCGCGATGGTAGCCGCCGTAGTTACAGCATGGCCAATAAGCCCAATGAAGAGGGTGTTTTGGAATGGCATGTGCGTCGTATGGAGGGGGGGCGTTTTTCGCCGCATGCCTATGACAAGCTCAAGCCCCGCGACCTGGTTCGGGTGCAAGGCCCTTACGGCAGCTTTGTCTGGCGTGATGAGGGTGTACCAGTGATTTTGCTGGCTTCAGGCACGGGTTATGCCCCCATTTGCTCCTTGCTGAGGACGCATGCTGACGAGATTGCTCGCAATGGTGCTGTTCTGTACTGGGGCGCACGCCAGCGTGAAGACCTGTATGCTGTTGAGTCGGTAGAGGCTTGGGAGCAGGAGTTTCCAGGGGTTCGCCTGGTGCCTGTGCTCTCCGAAGCAGGGCCAGACTGGCAGGGCAGGCGCGGCTTTGTGCATGAGGCGGTTATGCAGGATACGCCCGATTTGTCTGGACATGCTGTGTATGCCTGTGGCAACCCCATGATGATTGATGCAGCCCGCAATGGCTTTATCACTCAAGCGGGTTTGGCAAAGGACAGGTTCTACAGCGATGCTTTTATTATTTCTCAGTGAAAATTTTGTTTTTAATTAAATTTTTTAAATGAGGAATGCTCTGCATGAATTGCTATTCGTGCAGAGCTTTTTTTAGGATTATTAACCGTCAAAAAGGAGTGGAGACAAATGTCTATTTGGTTTAATGGCGTACCTTTGGCATTGTTGAATGAAAAAGGCGCATCTTGTGCCAATGGAAACCTGGGGATTGAACTGACTGAGGCTGGCGATGACTTTTTGAAGGGGCGCATGCCTGTTGATCATCGTACCCGTCAGCCTGCGGGGGTTTTGCATGGTGGTGCTTCTGTGCTGTTTGCTGAAACCCTGGCCTCCTGGGCCGCTGCGCATGTGGTTGACCCCAGTAAATACCACTGTGTGGGTCAGGAAATCAATGCCAATCATATTCGTGCAGCGGCAGATGGCTGGGTGGAAGGCATTGCCAAACCTGTACATATGGGGCGTACCAGCCATGTTTGGGAGGTGCGTATTACCAATAGTGAGGGCAAACTGGTTTGCATATCACGCGTGACTATGGCTGTATTGAATATACCCAACCAATATTGAGCCTAATGAATTGCTTTGGGCTTTTAAAAGCGCTCTAGCCTTTTCTATGCCGTGAGGCCTGATAGGAAGGACTGGGCGGCTCACTGAAAAAAATTGATAGAGGGAGGCAGCCTGCCTGCAGGCTTGCCTCCCAATGTTTTTGGGGCTAGTCACTTGCCCATCAGCAGCCTAGAGTTGCTAGCGCGTAAAATACTGCCCCTCAGGCTGCACACAAGCGGCTTTTTGCATTGTTTGATTCCTTTTTCTCTCTTTCCCACCACCATAGGCCGTCTCGTGACCTTGCATTTGACTCCGTTGGAGGGCGCTAACGCCCTGAGCCAGTTTCGCGCCCAGCAGCTTTTAAGCGCCATTGCTGCGATTGCTCCCAAAATTACCGGCATCAGCGCCCGTTTTGTTCACCTTGTAGCCAGCCAGCAGCCCCTGCCGCCCGAGCAGGCGCAGCGCCTGGGCGAGTTGCTGTCCTATGGCGATGCCACTACTGGCACTGATACCGATAACGCAGAAGGGGAGCGCTTTGTCGTCACCCCACGCTTGGGCACGATTTCGCCCTGGGCTTCCAAGGCGGGGGAGATTGCCCGTAACTGCGGCCTGGAGGTGTTCCGCATTGAGCGCATTACCGAGTACCGCTTACAACTCAAAGGTGGCCTGCTCGGTGGCAAAACCGAACTGAGCGCCGAGCAGCGCAGCCAGATTGCCGCCCTCTTGCACGACCGCATGACCGAATCCGTCTTCGCCAGCCGCGCTGAGGCCGAGCAGTTGTTTGGCAGTCTGGCCGCCCAGCCGATGGAATTTGTCGATGTGCTGGCCGGTGGCCGCGCAGCGCTAGAGGCCGCCAATACCGCCTGGGGCTTGGCACTGGCCGAGGACGAGATTGACTACTTGGTCAACGCCTTCCAAAAGCTGGGGCGCAACCCCACCGACGTGGAATTGATGATGTTCGCCCAAGCCAACAGCGAGCATTGCCGCCACAAAATTTTCAATGCCCAGTTCACCATTGATGGCGTGGCGCAGGACAAATCGCTGTTCGCCATGATTCGCCATACCGAGCAGACCTCGCCGCAGCACACCATCGTGGCCTATTCGGATAACGCCTCCATCATGCAAGGCCACGAGGTTGAGCGCTTTGTGGCGCGGTTTGACCCCGCCAGCGGCCAATCGCCCAGCTACACCCGCCAAAACGCCACCCACCATGTGCTGATGAAGGTGGAAACGCACAACCACCCCTCGGCCATCTCGCCCTTCCCCGGCGCATCGACGGGCGCGGGCGGCGAAATCCGTGACGAGGGCGCAACCGGGCGCGGTTCCAAGCCCAAGGCGGGGCTGACGGGCTTTACCGTCTCCAAACTGTGGGGCAGCGAGGTTGGCAAACCGGCGCATATCGCCAGCCCTTTGCAAATCATGCTGGAAGGGCCTTTGGGCGGCGCATCGTTCAACAACGAGTTTGGCCGCCCCAACTTGACCGGTTACTTTCGCGAGTACGAGTTGCAAGTGGGCGACATCACCCGTGGTTATCACAAGCCCATCATGATTGCCGGTGGCTTGGGCGTGATTGATGCCCTGCAGACCAAAAAAATCGCCTTCCCCGCTGGTACTTTGCTGATTCAACTGGGCGGCCCCGGAATGCGCATTGGCATGGGCGGCGGCGCAGCCAGTTCGATGGCCAGCGGAACCAATACGGCAGAACTGGATTTCGATTCCGTGCAGCGCGGTAATGCGGAAATTCAGCGCCGTGCCCAAGAAGTGATTAACCACTGCTGGGCGCAAGGGGCGGAAAACCCGATTTTGGCGATTCACGACGTGGGCGCGGGTGGCCTGTCCAACGCCTTCCCCGAGTTGACCAACGATGCCGGTCGCGGCGCACGTTTTGACCTTCGCGCCGTGCAGTTAGAGGAATCTGGCCTTGCGCCCAAGGAAATCTGGAGCAACGAAAGCCAAGAACGCTACGTGATGGCGATTGCGCCGGAATCGCTGGCGCAATTCCAAGCCTTCTGCGAGCGCGAACGCTGCCCGTTTGCCGTGATTGGCACGGCCACCGAGGAGCGTCAACTGGTGCTGGAAGACACCGCCGCCCAGCAAGGCGAGCAGCAATTCCCCGTTGATATGCCCATGGACGTGCTATTGGGCAAGCCGCCCAAGCTGGTCAAAGATGTGCAGAGCGTGCAGCGCAGCTTTGCCCCCATTGACCTGACTGGCCTAGCGCTAGAAAAGGCCGTGATTGAAGTGTTGGCGCATCCCACGGTGGCGAGCAAGCGTTTCCTCATCACCATTGGCGACCGCGCCGTGGGTGGCCTGACGCACCGCGACCAAATGGTGGGGCCTTGGCAAGTGCCCGTGGCTGACGTGGCCGTCACGCTGGCCGATTTTGTCGGTTTCAAAGGCGAGGCCATGGCGATGGGCGAGCGCACGCCGCTGGCGGCTATCAACGCCCCCGCTTCTGGTCGCATGGCGGTGGCCGAGGCCATTACCAATATGCTGGCCGCACCTATCGAGTTGCCCAAAGTCAAGCTATCCGCCAACTGGATGGCTGCTTGCGGCGAGCCGGGCGAAGATGCCGATTTGTACGCCACCGTCAAAGCCGTGGGCATGGAGCTGTGTCCGGAGCTGAACATCTCCATCCCCGTGGGCAAAGACAGCCTGTCCATGCGTACCCAGTGGCAGGGCGAAGACGGCCAGTTGCAAAAAGTGGTGTCCCCCGTCAGCCTGATAGTGACGGGCTTTGCCGCTATTGACGATGTGCGCGGCACGCTCACCCCCCAACTGGATGCCGAGGAGGGCGATAGCTCTTTGGTGCTGATTGATTTGGGGCGCGGCCAGAACCGCATGGGCGGCTCTATTCTTGGGCAGGTGCTGGGTCAAAGTGGCGACACCACGCCCGACCTCGACAGCGCCCAAGATTTGAAAGCGCTGGTGGATGCCGTCAACGCCTTGCGCCAGCAGGGGCTGATTCTGGCCTACCACGACCGCAGCGACGGCGGCCTTGTGGCGGCAGTGGCGGAAATGGCCTTTGCCGGTCATGTTGGCGTGGCGCTGAATGTGGACATGCTGATTACCGAGGGCGACGGCATCAGCGACAGCCGCATGGACAGCGGCGAGGGCAAAAACTGGGGCGAGCAGGTAGCAGGCCGCCGTGAAGACCAGACCCTACGCGCACTGTTCAACGAGGAGCTGGGCGTGGTGCTGCAAATCCGCACCGCCCAGCGCAGCGAAGTGATGCAAGTGCTGCGCGAGCATGGGCTGATTCAATGTAGCCACATCATTGGCAAAACCCGTCCCGCCAGCAGCACCGTTGATATGGGCAAGGGCGAACTGCAAATCTGGCGCGATGCCAAGCAGGTATTTGGCGCAACGCTGGAAAATCTGCATCAAGTTTGGGATGCTGTGAGCTGGAAAATCGCCCAGCAGCGTGACAACCCCGTCAGTGCCAATAGCGAACACGCCGCCGCTGGCGCTGCCAACGACCCCGGCCTGCATCTGCACCTGAACTTTGACCCGCAAGACGATATTGCCGCCCCCTATCTGAACCTGCAAAACCAGCCCCGCGTCGCCATTCTGCGCGAGCAGGGCGTGAACTCGCAGGTCGAAATGGCCTACGCCTTTGCCGCTGCGGGCTTTGATGCGGTGGATGTCCACATGAGCGACTTACAAGCAGGCCGCGCTCGTTTGCAGGACTTTGCCGGTCTGGTCGCTTGCGGTGGCTTTAGCTATGGCGACACCCTGGGCGCAGGCGCGGGTTGGGCGCGTTCCATCACCTTCAACCCAGCGCTGGCCGAGCAGTTTGCGCAATTCTTTGGCCGTGGCGATACCTTTGCCCTCGGCGTATGTAACGGCTGCCAGATGTTTGCCGAGTTGGCCAGCATCATCCCCGGTGCGGATGCTTGGCCGCGCTTTACGCACAACCAAAGCCAGCGTCTGGAAGCCCGTACCTTGATGGTGGAAGTCATGGATTCGCCCAGCATTTTCCTGCAAGGCATGGCCGGTTCGCGCCTACCCATCGTGGTGGCGCATGGCGAGGGCTATGCGAATTTTGGCGTTCAGGGCAATGCCGACAACGCGATTGCCGCCATGCGCTACGTCGATAACCACGGCCAGCCTACCGAGCAATACCCCTTCAACCCCAACGGCAGCGCCGGTGGCCTAACGGCCTTCACCACCGCCGACGGGCGCTTTACCGCCATGATGCCCCACCCCGAGCGGGTATTCCGCAACATCCAAATGAGCTGGACGAGCGGCGATAAAAGCCAAGCCAGCCCCTGGATGCGGGTATGGCGCAATGCGCGCAAGTGGGTGGGTTAATTAGTCATCCACACTAAAAAGGGCAGGCCTTAAAGGTCTGCCCTTTTTTAATGGGGATGGATACGAGATTTTTCTGTCTCGCCTGGCTGTCAAAGACCTGCTGGCTTAACGTACTGTTGTAGGGGCTGGGTCTAAGAACTCTTCGTCTTCGCTGCTGCGCCTTGCGGGGGGCGCGGGCGGGGTAGAGGGTGCAATTACCGACGGCACACCCTCAATTTTGTGCTCACGCATATAGGCATCCATTTCCTTCCAGCCTTCAAACACTTCGGTTTTCGCAGCTTTAGGGTTCAGGGTGTAGCAGTCCTCAATGCTGCGGTCAGCGTAACGGCAAGCACTACCAATGGCGCGGTCTTCTTTTTGCTTGGCTAAGACTTTAGGTGGTGGGCCCAAGCCGGGTATTTTGTCAAGACAACCGGTTAGCAAACTGGCGGCCAGCAGGGGCAGGGCCAGGCGGTAGAGAAGGGGGGAGATGGTGGTTCGTGCTTCTTCTTGCATGGGGCGCATTATCCTTGTTGCAACAGGGGCTGGCTTCAGTCTTGGGCTTGGATGTTGGGCTCGCTGTAGATATCCCAGCAGGCAATGAACAGGGCGGCAATAACAGGGCCGATAACAAAGCCCGTCAGACCAAACAAGGACATGCCACCCAGGGTGGAAATCAGCACCAGATAGTCTGGTAGCTTGGTGTCTTTGCCCACCAGCAGGGGGCGCAGCAGATTGTCCACCAGGCCAATCACCAAAATGCCATAGGCGGCCAGGATGAAGCCTTTGCTGCTAGCCCCGGTGGCAAAGTAGTAAATGGAAACTGGCCCCCAAATCAGGCTGGCACCCACGGCGGGCAGCAGGGAGAGAAACGCCATCAGCACACCCCACAGCACCGCGCCTTGTATGCCCATGACCCAGAAGATAAAGCCGCCCAGTACGCCTTGGGCAGCGGCCACAGCCACGTTGCCCTTGACAGTGGCACGAATGACTGTGGCGAACTTGGCCAGTAGCTCTTGCTTGTGCTGGTCTTCCAGTGGGATGGCATCACGAATGCGCTGGGCCAGGTGGTGGCCATCACGCAGCAGGAAGTACAGCAGGTACAGCATGATGGCAAAGCTCACTGCAAAGCCCAGGGTGTTGCTGCCCAGCTCGACAGTTTTGCCCGCAATGAGCTTGCCAGCCTCCGTGGCGGTGCTGGAGAGTTTTTGCTGCATCGCCTCCATAGAGGTCAGGTGCAGGCTTTCTAAAATCTTGCCTACCCAGCTAGGCATGGCGGTGTAGATTTGCTCGAAGTAAGCCCCAAAATCCAATTGCCCGCTGGCCATGCGGTGGTAGATAGTGACGGTTTCCTGCACCAAAGAGATGCTGATTAATGCCAGTGGAAAAATGGCAATCACCAGGCAGGTGAGCAAGGTGGCTGTCGCTGCCAGATTGGGACGATGGCGCAAGCGCACGCGTAGACGGCGATTGAGGGGCTGGAACAAGATTGCCAGCACAATGGCCCAGAACACAGCCCCCAGATAGGGCCAGAGCACTGCCAGAAAGCACAGGCTGACAATGCTGAGCAGCAGCAGAAAAATCAGAAGCAGGCAGCCAATCAGGCCGATGGCGAAGGTGCTCATGGACGGATCATCTCCTTTCCAGGGTGGGCAAGATGGTATAGTTTGACCAGGATCACCACACAGAAGGAGAAAGATGCAGTCCAATAAACCCAGAATAGAGGAATATTCAAAGTCAAAGTCATGGCGTT
>CAZMMM010000025.1:0-12280 GCA_964567385.1 uncultured Comamonas sp. | reverse complement strand
TCTTGCCTTGAAGCCAAAGAGATTTTTCATGTCCCAACAGCCTGCCAAAAAAACCAAGAACGCCCCTGAAAGCGCCTACCGCGCCACGCTGAACATGCCCGACACCCCCTTCCCCATGCGCGGCAATCTGCCCCAGCGCGAGCCGCAATGGGCAAAAGATTGGGACGAGCAAGGCATTTACAAAAAACTGCGCGTTGCCCGCCAAGGTGCGCCCAAGTTCATCCTGCACGATGGCCCTCCCTACGCCAATGGCCAGATTCACATTGGCCATGCGATGAACAAAATCCTCAAGGACATGATTGTCAAAAGCCGCCAGTTGGAAGGCTTTGACGCGCTCTACACCCCGGGCTGGGACTGCCACGGCCTGCCGATTGAAAACGCCATTGAAAAAATCCACGGCCGCAATCTGCCGCGTGACGAAATGCAGGCCAAAGGCCGCGCCTTTGCCACCGAACAGATTGCCCAGCAAATGGCAGACTTCCAGCGCTTAGGCGTACTCGGCGAATGGGACAACCCCTACAAAACCATGAACTTCGCCAGCGAAGCGCACCAGATTCGCGCCCTGAAGAAGGTCATGGAGCGCGGCTTTATCTACCGTGGCCTGAAACCCGTGTACTGGTGTTTTGACTGCGCCAGCTCGCTGGCCGAATTTGAAATCGAATACGCCGACAAGAAAAGCGACACGCTGGACGTGATGTTCCCCGCCGCTGACCCCGCCAAGTTAGCCGCTGCCTTCGGCCTGGAAAAGCTAGACAAACCCGCCTTCGCCGTCATCTGGACGACTACCGCTTGGACGATTCCCGCCAACCAGGCGCTGAACGTCAATCCCGAACTGGAATACAGCCTGGTCGATACCGAGCGCGGCTTGGTCATCGTGGCCAGTGCGCTGGTGGAAAAATGCCTAGAGCGCTGGGGCATGGCCGGTCAGGTACTGGCGACAACCATCGGCCAGAAGCTGGATTTAATGCCCTTCAAACACCCGCTGGCGCATGTCGATGCCGGTTACGACCGCCTCTCGCCTGTCTATGTGGCCGACTACGCCACGGCGGAAGATGGTACGGGTATCGTGCACAGCGCCCCCGCTTATGGCATGGATGACTTCAATAGCTGCGTCTCCAACGGCTTGGCCTATGAAGACATTCTCAACCCCGTGCAGGGCGGCGGTCAGTACGCCGATGACTTCCCGCTGTTTGGCGGCCAGCCTATCTGGAAGGCCGTGCCCCTCATCATTGACGCGCTCAAAGTGGCAGGCCGCATCATGAGCACGGCAGGCATTACCCACAGCTACCCACATTGCTGGCGGCATAAATCGCCGGTTATCTACCGCGCTGCGGCGCAGTGGTTTGTCCGCATGGACGAGGGCGAAGGCGTATTTACCGACCCCGCGCAAAAACCCAAGCAAACCCTGCGCCAGATTGCCCTGGCCGCGATTGAGCAAACCAGCTTCTACCCCGAAAACGGCAAGGCGCGTCTGCACGACATGATTGCCCACCGCCCGGATTGGTGCATCTCGCGCCAACGTAGCTGGGGCGTGCCGCTGCCCTTCTTCCTGCATGTGGATTCGGGCGAGCTGCACCCACGCACCATGGAAATTCTTGACCAGGCCGCCGACATCATCGAGCAAGGCGGCATCGAAGCTTGGAGCCGTGCCAGCACCGAAGACATTTTGGGCGTGGACGAGGCCAAGCTCTACACCAAGAGCACGGATATTCTGGAAGTGTGGTTCGACTCGGGCAGCACCTTCTGGCACGTGCTGCGCGGCACCCACGCTGGAATGCACCACGCCGAGGGCGCAGAAGCCGACCTGTACCTAGAAGGCCACGACCAGCACCGTGGCTGGTTCCATTCTTCGCTTTTGCTGGCCAGCGCGATTTTTGGCCGCGCACCCTATCGCGGCCTGCTCACCCACGGCTTTACCGTCGATGGTCAGGGCAAGAAGATGAGCAAGTCGCTGGGCAACACCGTCTCGCCGCAGGAAGTCAGCAGCAAGATGGGCGCGGAAATCATCCGCCTGTGGTGCGCCTCGACCGACTATTCGGGCGACTTGGCGATTGACGACAAAATCCTTGCCCGTGTGGTGGATGCCTATCGCCGTATCCGTAACACCCTGCGCTTTTTACTGGCCAATACCAGCGACTTTGACCTCGCAAAGAATGCCGTGCCCTACGAGCAGATGCTGGAAATTGACCGCTGGGCACTAGCCCGCGCTGCCGAGTTCCAGACTGAGGTGCTGACGCATTTCAAGGTGTATGAATTTCACCCGGTGGTCGCCAAGCTGCAACTGTTTTGCTCCGAGGACTTGGGCGGCTTTTATCTGGACGTGCTGAAAGACCGCCTCTACACCAGCGCCACCGATAGCGCAGCGCGGCGCAGCGCCCAAACCGCCCTACACCACATCCTGCACGCCATGCTGCGCTGGATGGCTCCCTTCCTATCGTTCACCGCTGAAGAAGCCTGGAAGCTGGTGGGCAAGAGCGATTCCATCTTTTTGGAAACCTACGCCCAACTGCCCGCTGGTGATGCTGCTTTGCTGGCCAAGTGGGAGCGCATCCGCAGCATCCGCGATGCCGCCAACAAGGAAATCGAAAACCAGCGCGAAGCGGGGCATGTTGGCTCCTCGCTGCAAGCCGAACTTTCTTTGAGTGCCTCGCCCGAAGACCTGGCCTTGTTGCAATCGCTGGGCGAAGACTTGAAATTCATCTTCATCACCAGCGCCGCAGAAGCTGTGGCTGGCGATGCTTTGAGCATCACCGTCACCCCCAGCAGCCACGCCAAATGCGAACGCTGCTGGCATTACCGCGCCGATGTGGGCAGCAACCCCGAGCACCCTAGCCTGTGTGGGCGCTGTGATAGCAACCTGCATGGCGCGGGGGAACAGCGCCAGGTGGCGTAAAGCAGCAGCCCTGTTATGCAGCAAGACCTTGGCATTTCCTCGGCCACCCAGCAGACTCCCAGCCGCCGCAGCTTCTGGCTGTGGCTGCTCTGGGCGCTCCTACTCATTGCTCTTGACCAGGCCAGCAAAGCCTGGATTGTGCAGAATTATCTGTTGGGGCAATGGACGGCCATCACCGACTTCTTCAATATCGTGCGCGCCCACAACACGGGGGCAGCGTTCTCCTTTTTGGCGCAAGCTGGGGGTTGGCAGCGCTGGCTGTTTACCGGTATCGGGCTGGTGGCCACAGTGTTGATTACCTGGCAGCTTTACAAACACCCCGGCCAGCGGTTAATGAACTTTGCCCTGGCCAGCATTTTGGGCGGCGCTTTGGGCAATGTGATAGACCGTGTGCAGCATGGCTATGTGGTGGATTTTTTGGATTTTCACTGGGCTGGCAGTCACTTCCCGGCGTTTAACGTGGCCGATATTGCCATTAGCGTAGGGGCGGCGGCCCTGGTGCTCGATGAGCTGCTGCGCTGGCGGCGGCAGCGCTAAACAGCGCAATAGGCAACACAGAAGCAAGCGCGCCTGCCCTTCACACTACGGGGCAGGCGCGCTTGCTTTAACATTTGAAGCTTTCTTCGCCCCCATCGGGGGTTTTGCCGTTTACAGGCTTTATGCAGCATTTACTCAATCTACTGGCCGCCATCGCCCTGCTGGTCTGGGGCATTCAAATGGTACGCACTGGCATCTTGCGCGTATTTGGTGCCAATCTGCGCCAGTTGATTGCGCGTGGGGTTCGCACCCGCCCCACGGCCATGCTCTCTGGCATGGGGGTGACGGCAGTTGTGCAGTCGAGCACGGCCACAGCCTTGATTGTGTCGGCCTTCGTGGGGCAAGGGATGATTAGCCTGCCAGCGGCCCTGGCGGTGATGCTGGGGGCGGATATAGGCTCCAGCCTGATGGCGGTGGTGTTTTCGCTGGACTTGTCCTGGCTCTCCCCCCTTTGTATTTTTACAGGCGTAGTGCTGTTTGTGGCCCGCCAGGACACCACCCCAGGCCGCGTGGGGCGCATCTTGATTGGCCTGGGCCTGATGCTGCTAGCCCTGCGGCTGATTACCGAGGCCACCTTGGTACTCACCCAGTCTGAGGTGATGCGCACCCTGCTGCAAGCCCTCACTAGCGATATCACGCTAGAGATTATTACCGGCGCTATCTTGGCCATCGTGTCTTATTCCAGCCTGGCCACCGTGCTGCTGGTATCAGCCTTGGCTGGCTCGGGCGGCATACCGGCTGAGGTGGCACTGGGCTTGGTGATTGGTGCCAACTTGGGCAGTGGCATGCTGGCCGTACTCACCACTTTGAAGTCCAATGTGCAAACCCGCCAAGTGCCTATTGGCAATCTGCTATTTCGCCTGATTGGGGTGGTGGTGATGATTCCGCTAATTAGCCCCTGGCATGCCTTCAGCCCCAGCCTATTTCCCTCTGTGGGGGCGCAAGTGGTGGTATTTCACCTGGTGTTTAACTTGGTGGCGGCCTTGGTGTGCATGGCTTTGACGGGGCATGTTGCGCAAGTCGTGGAAAAGATTTTGCCGGTACGGGCCGCCTCCAGTAATAACGCCCGCCCGCACCACCTAGATAGTTCTGCCTTGACTACCCCTTCGCTGGCGATTTCATGCGCTTCCCGCGAGGCTTTGCATCTGGCTGATGTGGTGGAGACCATGCTGATTGGCCTGCGCAAGGTCTGGGAAGATAACGATGAGGAGCTGGCCAAAAAGCTGCGCGGGCTCGATGACCAGGTGGATGACCTGTACTCCGCCATCAAGTACTACATGACCAAGCTCTCTCGCGCTGAGCTCGATGAGCGCGAGGGCAGGCGCTGGACTGAGGTCATCAGCTTCACCATCAATATGGAACAGGTGGGCGACCTGATTGAGCGCGTGCTGCAAGAGCTGGAAGATAAAAAAATCAAAAAAAGCCGGCAATTTTCCAGCGCTGGCCTAGAAGAAATCAATGAAATGCATGCCCATTTGCTAGCTAATTTGCGCTTGGCCATGAGTGTGTTTTTGAGTGGTAATGTGCGTGATGCACAAAAGCTGCTGGAAGAAAAAGCGCGCTTTCGCGATCTGGAACTGGCCTATGCCAGCAGCCACCTTGACCGCCTGTCAGTAGGTGCTGTAAAGAGTATTGAAACCAGCTCTTTGCACATTGACATGATTGCCGAGCTCAAGCGCATCAACTCCCTGCTGTGCTCCTTGGCCTACCCTGTACTGGAGGCGGCGGGCGCTATTGAACCACGCCAGCGCCACGTCCACTGATTCCCCTATGACTGCACCCTTGAACCTGGGCACGATTGCCCTGCTGACGACTGCCCCTTTGCTATGGGCAGGCAATGCTGTAATTGGCCGCCTGGCGCACGAGCTGATTTCCCCCTTTGCGCTGAACCTGGGCCGCTGGCTGCTGGCCTGCCTGCTGCTGCTGCCCTTTGCCTGGCGGGCACTGGCCAAAGGCAGCCCGCTGTGGCAGCACTGGCGTGCCTATGCCCTGCTGGGTCTGCTGGGCATTGGCTGCTACAACAGCCTGCTGTATCTGGCGCTAAAAACATCCACCCCGCTCAATGCCACCCTGGTCAACTCCAGCATGCCTATCTGGATGCTGGCGGTGGGACGTATGTTCTGGGGCATCCCCATCACGCGCCAGCAGATGGTGGGGGCGGTGCTCTCCATTGCGGGGGTTGTACTCGTGCTCTCGCGTGGGGATTTGCAGGTGCTGCGCGAGTTGCAACTGCTGCCGGGTGACTTGTTCATGCTGTTGGCCACCTTGCTGTGGTCGGTCTACACCTGGCTGCTCACCCAAGCGCCTGGCCCCAAAGAGTTTCGTAACGACTGGAAGGCATTTTTAATGGCCCAGTTGTTTTTTGGGGTGCTGTGGTCTGGCCTGTTTACCAGCACTGAGGTGGCGCTAGGCTCCTTCCACCTGGTGATGGGCTGGAAGCTGGCTGCGATTTTGCTGTTCATCGCTATTGGCCCGGCTTTGATGGCCTACCACTTCTGGGGCTGGGGGGTGCGCCGCTCTAACCCCACCATTGCGGGTTTTTTTGGCAACCTGCTGCCTTTGTTCACCGCAGTGCTGTCTGTACTGGTGCTGGGGCAGGCACCGCAGCTTTATCACGCACTGGCGTTTATTTTGATTGTCGGCGGCATCTGGGTTTCATCGCGCCGCTAAAGCTGCAAGGCTTTTTGCTGCTTTAGCTCGCTATAGCTATAGCAGCGGTTGCGCCCCGCCTGTTTGGCAGCATACAGGGCTTGGTCTGCCTGCTCAAACAAGGCACCGCTGCCTAAGCCGTCATCCAGGGCTGGCAGCAAACTGGTCACACCAATGCTGACGCTTAAACAACCACCAGTCAGTGAGCTGGCACTGTGGGCAATGGCTTGCTGCGCTACGGCTGCTGCTAGCAGGCGGGCGCATTCCAGGGCTTTATCTTCCCTATGGTGGGGCAGCAGTACGGCAAACTCTTCACCGCCGTAGCGCGCTACCAATTCCCCTTCGCGCTGTATGGTGCTGGCCAAGGCTTGGGCTACCTGGCGCAAGCAAGCATCCCCCTGCACATGGCCGTAGGTGTCGTTATAGGCTTTGAAGTGGTCCACATCCACCATCAGCAAGGCAATCGGGTGGCCACAGCGCTGGGCACGCCGCCATTCGCGGGCTACGGCTTCATCCAGGGCCAGGCGGTTGGCCAGCTGCGTTAAGGGGTCTTGGCGCACTTGGTTTTCCAGCAGCCGGCGGTAGTCGGCCAAATCCATCTCTGTGTGCTTGCGCTCTGTAATATCCTGGGCAATGCCTAGCAGTCGCTGGGCGGTGCGTACCGAACCCTCATGCGGCTCCTCCCACTCGGCCCAGACTTGCACCCAGCGCTCCTGTGTCTCACCTGGTCGTTGTATGCGGCATTCAGAGCGCACAGCTTGGCCTTTGGCGATAGCTTCTGAGTGCAAGAACAGAATCCGCTTTTTGTCACTTGGAACAATCAAGCTGGCCCAATCTTGCAAAGACATAGCGCCTGCTGCTGCGCCGTAAATACCAGCGGCCGCCTCTGAGAGATAAAACCTTTGCTCTTCAAGGTGATAGGCAAAATAGCCCAAACCTGCAGCCCGCTGCGCTGTGCCTAGCCAGCGCATATGCTCTTCCAGCTCGGCTTTAAGCCCGCGCTCAGTGCGCCAGGCAAACCACTGCCACAGTCCCAAGGCCATCGCAGCCAGCAGCACCACAGCGCCCATTTGCAGGCCTGCTACCAGACCTTCACGCTGCTGGGTGTGGCCCAGGGCCTCGTCTTCGGCCACTTGCAAAACCAGCCACCAAGGCGATTGCTCCACCTTGCTGAGCATAGAGAGCACTTCTTGATTGCGGTAATTGGTGGCACGTACCACGCCACGCACACCCTGTACCGCTTGCACCCCGGGACTGATAGTGCGCGTAATGGGCACATTGTTTTCAAAGGGGCCAATTTCACCGTGGCGCATGGGGTTGACGTTGACAATGCCTGTTTCAGTGCGTTGGGTCAAAATCGCCTCGGCATAGGGGCTATTGAGCTGCCAACTTTGCAAAAGCGGAAACAAGGTGGTGCGCATATCCAGCACCATCCACACTACGCCCAAGGGCTCATAGCCTTGGTACAAAGGGGCCATCACCCCAATGGATGGAAAGGCAAAAAAATTATTGCCCCCACGCGGCTCTACCACAACGGGCAGGGCTGTTTCCAAAGCTTGCTGCAGGGCCAGAAGCTCTGGTTGGGGCAAAGTGCGCTCGGGGCGCTCGGTTGTACCCACCAGCCATTGGCCTTGGGTATCGAGTAAATGCATGACCGCATAGTCGTTGTAGTTGACTAAGTTTTGCAACCTATCGAGCAAGAGGTGCCTATGCGCTAATGATTGCCGCCCGCTGTTCAGCCAGTCATACAGGGCTTGGCCATACAGGCGGTCACTGGACAAGATAGCCGCATCTGCCAAGCGCTGCTGCCGCCAATCCTGGACATTTTCAGTTTGCATCTGACTGACTAGGCGCAAACGGCTCTCTACCTGGAAGTAGTAGGCAGCAGCACGCTTTTGGTAAGACTGGTGAACCGCCCACAAAGCCACACCCGTTGCCAACAGCAACAAGGCCCAATACGCCCTTTTGTACCAAGTGGCGCTGTCCTTTTTTCTTTCTGTTATTGCCATTTGTACATGCCCTGCGAAAATACCAAACTATTATGCGTGGAAACTCGTAAAGAACGGTTACTTCCGTCCATATCAATTGGCTTATACGGCCTGCATCGTAGCGCCTTTTAGCATGCCTTTTCATCCCATTCACCCCTCTGCCAAACTCAGCCTCACAAGACGCAACTGCCTGCTGGCCCTAGCCGCCAGCGGCTTTGCCGCAAACACTTGGGCCAACTCCGCCAGCCAGTCCAAGCAGGTACGCATCAATATCTCCCTGGAGCCTGACAGCCTGGACATCACCAGCAGCGCCGCCGCTGCCAATGCCCAAGTGGCGCACTACAACATTTTTCAGGGGCTGACACAAATCCAGGAAGACGGCAGTACCAAGCCCTGCCTAGCCCAGTCTTGGGAGGTAAGCCCTGACCAGCGCAGCTGGCGCTTTCAGCTACGCCCAGGGGTGCGCTTTCATGACGGCCAGCCCTTGGATTCCGATTGCGTTGTGCGCTCTTTTACCCGCGCCAGTGACCCAGCTACGGGCAATAAAAGCCAGCGCACACTATTTCAAAATATTGCCCATCTGCATGCGCCTGACCTGCAAAGCGTTCACTTACAACTGCACCACCCCAACCCGCACCTGCTCTTTCACCTTGGGGAGAGTGGCGCCGTCATCCTCCACCCTGACGGCCACCACAGCGCGACCACTCACCCTATAGGCACAGGCCCCTACCGCTTACAGCAGTGGCAGCGCGGGCACAGCATCAGCCTTGTTAAAAACCCCGATTACTGGGGTGCCGCTGCACATATTCCTGAGGCCAGCTTCCATTTTGCGAATGCGGCTCAAGAGCAGCAACAGGCACTGGAAGAGGGGCGTTTTGATATTTTTTTCCAATTCGCCAGCGATGACTTAAACCGCTTTCGTCATAACCCGAATTACCAAGTGCTGCTAGGCGCATCCAGTGGCAAAGGCTTGCTCGCCTTTAACCACCGCCACCCAGCTTTGCGCGATATACGGGTGCGCCAAGCCATTACCCATGCGATTGACCGCGAAAAATTCATCCAAAAAGCCCTATCCGGCAACGGCACGGTAATTGGCAGCCATTTCAGCCCGCACGATCCAGGCTATATCCGCCTGGCCAGTACCTATCCCTACGACCCTGCCCGCGCCCGTCAGCTGCTGCACCAGGCAGGTGTCAAGACACCGCTTACCCTGCAACTGGCCGTGCCGCCTACACCCTACGCCCTCTCAGGGGCACCGGTGCTGGCACAAGATTTGGCAGAAGTTGGTATCAACGTAACGCTTGACTTCCAAACTTGGCAGCAGTGGTTAGCAGGCCCCTTCAAGGGCCAGTTTGAGCTCACCTTGATTAACCACGTAGAGCCGCTGGACTACCCCATCTACGCCGACCCCAATTACTACTTTGGCTACGACAGCCCCGCCCTGCGCAGCCTGCTAGAGCGCCATGCCAGCGCCAACAACCGGCGCCAGCAGCAATTGGTGTTTATTGAAATTCAGCGCTTCTTAGCCCAAGAGGCGGTGAACGCCTGGATTTTTAATGCCTCTATTGCGCTGATTGTGCGCAAAGGCTTGCAAGGCACCTGGATCAACTACCCCATTTTTGCCCACGATATCGCTGCAATGCGCTGGGCCTAGGAAACCATCATATGCACCCCGAAGCCAACACCCTATGGCGCGGCCCGCGCTGGACGCTAGCCATTTTGCTGGCTGTGCTGGGCATGCTGGGGCCGTTTTCTATCGACACCTATCTGCCCGCTTTCTCAGGCATCAGCGCCTCGTTGCAGGCTACGCCGGTGCAGATGCAGCAAACCCTGTCGGCCTATCTGTTTGGCTATGCCTTTATGAACCTGTTTCATGGGGCGCTGGCCGATAGCTTTGGCCGCCGCCCGGTGATTTTGTGGGGACTGCTGGCCTTCACCCTCTCATCAGCAGGCTGTGCACTGGCCCAAGACATTCACCAGCTAATTGTGTTCCGCGCCCTGCAAGGGCTGTCTTGTGGGGCGGGAGTGGTGGTCTCGCGCACCATTGTGCGCGACATGTTCCCGCCCACCCAGGCGCAGAAGGTGATGAGCCAAATCACCATCTTCTTTGGCCTGGCACCTGCCATTGCCCCCATGCTGGGCGGCCTGCTGTTTGTGCACTGGGGCTGGGCAAGTATCTTTTGGCTGCTCACCGCGATTGGCCTGGGGCTGTGGCTGGTGAACTGGCGTGTGCTGCCCGAATCCCTGCACCCCAGCCAGCGCCAGCCGTTTGAGCTGCACAACCTGCTGCAAGGCTACTGGCAGCTTTGCACTGACCCGCGCTTTATCTTGCTGGCCCTGGCTAGTGGCGTGCCTTTTAACGGCATGTTTTTGTACGTGCTTTCTGCCCCGGCGTTTCTGGGGGAGCTGCTGGCATTGCCGCCTACGCAATTCTTTTGGCTGTTTCTGCTCAACATCAGCGGCATCATGGCGGGCGCTTGGGTCAGTGGCCGCCTGGCGGGCAAGCTGCCGCCCAAGCGCCAGATTCGCCATGGCCTGCTCATCATGCTGGTGATTTCTCTGGTCAATCTGGTGGCCAACCTGCTGCTGACAGCCCACGCCAGCTGGGCCATGCTGCCGCTGGGGGTTTACGCCTTTGGCTGGGCGCTGATGGTTCCCGTCGTCACCTTGCTGGTGCTGGATTTGAACCCCGAGCGCCGGGGGCTGGCCTCTTCCCTGCAAGCGGTGGTGGGCGCTGTGACCAACGGACTGGTAGCTGGGGTGCTGGCCCCACTGGTGATGCATTCCACCAAGGCGCTGGCGATTGCATCCTTGCTGCTGATGCTGGTGGGCCTGGTGTCTTGGATGTATCTGCACCGCCGCTGGCCAGAGATTGGGCGTGAATAGCGGGCACTTGCCCACTGAAAGCCCTGAAAACCACTCTGGTTTGTCGCCCTGGCGACTGTATTTTGCTGCGCCGCACCAACTCAATTAATGCAATGCCTTAGGAATATGTGAGCACGCACTCTCATCCCTACCCGCATGCTACAAACATTGTGCAAAACTTCTGCTCTAGTTCATGGCCTGAAACACAGGGATAACCCTGATACGATTTATTGCAATCTTTTGCCACTTTTCAGTGGCTTTTTTTGCAACGACCCAAAGCCTGAAAGAGTAACCATGAGCAGCCTGGCTGACCGTATCCGCTTCCCCCAGTTTCACAACCGCATCATGAGCGCTGCCGAAGCCGCTGCCCTCATCCCTCACGCCGCCAATGTGGGCATGAGTGGCTTTACCGGCGCGGGCTACCCCAAGGCACTGCCACAGGCCATCGCCCAGCGTGCCCAGGCAGAACATGCCAAGGGCAAGCCCTACAAAATCAATGTGTGGACGGGCGCTTCCACCGCGCCCGAATGTGATGGTGTCATGGCCCAGGCCAAGGCCATTGGCCAGCGCCTGCCCTTTAACACCGATCCCCAAACCCGCCAGCAAATCAACGCGGGAGAGATGGACTTCATCGACATGCACTTGTCGCACGTTGCCCAGCATGCTTGGTTTGGCTTTTTCGGCAAGATGAACATCGCGGTGATTGAGGTGCTGGGCATCACCGCTGACGGCTTGCTGATTCCTTCCACCGCCATTGGCAATAACAAAACCTGGCTGGAAATTGCCGACCAGGTGATTCTGGAAGTCAACACCAAACTGCCCATCGCTATGGAGGGGATGCACGATATTTACTACGGCACTGCCATTCCACCCCGGCGTATGCCCATTTCCATGACGCACGCCGATAACCGCATTGGCGAGGCGTATTTGAAGGTGGACCCGGCCAAAGTCATCGCCGTGGTAGAGACGCACGGCAGCGACCGCAACAACGTGTTTGCCGAGCCAGATGCCGATTCCAACCGCATTGCGGGCTACATCATCGACTTTCTCACCCACGAGATGAAAGCGGGCCGCCTGCCCAAGCAAATGCTGCCCATTCAATCGGGCGTGGGCAATGTCGCCAATGCGGTGCTGGCCGGGCTGCTGCACGGCCCCTTCGAGCAGCTTTTGGGCTTTACCGAGGTGCTGCAAGACGGCATGTTGGACTTGCTACGCGCAGGCAAGATGAGCCGCGCCTCGGCCACCTCCATATCGCTATCAGCCAAGGCGTTTGAGGATTTTGAAAAGAACATCGACTTCTACCGCAGCCGCATCATCTTGCGCCCGCAAGAAATATCCAACCACCCCG
>CAZMMM010000024.1:0-12335 GCA_964567385.1 uncultured Comamonas sp. | reverse complement strand
ACTGGAGTGATGTACTGTATTGCGGTTGAATATATTTGATTGAGTGCGGCAACTTTTATTGCAACCTCATGCGGATTTTCCTCATTGCTCAACGAGTCAAATAGCTTGCTCAAGCTGTCATTGATTGCATTTCCGCCATCTGTGTCATGCTGATGCAATATGGCTTGGATATTTTTATCATTTATATCGAGTAGCTGCATTCTATTCCTCTGTAGCGGAAATGGGATTAAGAGATAGCACGCGCAAGCACTATCGGTATCTAAACATGCCGCATATTGGAAGAACCCAGATAAGCCCAACTAGCGCTTTAGGAGCAGCCTAAAAGCTCTCGGATAGCGCACCCCCGAGAACCTTTCAGCCGCTCCCGCTTTATTGCCGCACCAAGCTCAATCCAACTTCGCCTTCAATAGCGCATTAACCTGCCCAGGATTGGCCTTGCCCTTACTAGCCTTCATTACCTGACCCACCAGCGCATTAAAGGCTTTGTCCTTACCCGCCTTGTATTGCTCAATATTGGCAGCGTTATTGGCCAATACCTCGTCAATGATGGCTTCCAGTGCGCCGGTGTCGTTCATTTGCTTGAGGCCCTTGGCTTCAATAACGGCATCGACTTCGGTGCCTTCGCCGCTCCATAGGGCTTCAAAGACTTGCTTGGCGGCGTTGTTGCTGATGGTGCCGTCGCTGATGCGGGCAATCAGTTGCCCCAATTGGGCGCTGCTGACTTGGACGGCATCCATGCCGATTTCCTCAGCATTCAAGCGGCGTGAGATTTCGCCCATTACCCAGTTACTGGCCAGCTTGGGCTGACCGCAAGCGGCGGCGGTGGCCTCGAAGTAGGCGGCCATGGCCTGGCTTTGCGTTAGCGTGGTAGCGTCGTATTCGGGCAGGCCGTATTGCTCTACCAGGCGGGCGGCCATGGCGCTGGGCAGCTCGGGCAGGGTGGCTTTGACTTGCTCTATCCATTCGGGCGCAATCACCAGCGGCGGTAGGTCGGGGTCGGGGGTGTAGCGGTAGTCGGCGGCGTCTTCCTTGGTGCGCATGGCGCGGGTTTCGCCGGTGTCGGGGTTAAATAGCACGGTGGCTTGCTCGAAGCTGAGGCCGTCTTCCAACTGCTCGATTTGCCAGCGGATTTCGTAGTCAATCGCAATCTGCATATTGCGAAAGCTGTTGAGGTTCTTAATCTCGCGGCGTGTGCCCAGCGGCTGGCCGGGTTTGCGTACCGAGACGTTGGCATCACAGCGAAAGCTGCCCTCTTGCATATTGCCGTCGCACACGCCAATCCAGGTGACGATTTGGTGCAGCGCCTTGGCGTAGGCCACGGCCTCGGCGCTGGAGCGCATGTCTGGCTCGGTGACGATTTCCAGCAGCGGCATTCCGGCGCGGTTCAGGTCGATGCCGGTTTCGTTAGGAAATTCATCGTGGATGGATTTGCCCGCGTCGGCTTCCAAGTGGGCGCGTACCAGGCGCACGGTTTTCTTTTCTTCACCTAGATAGAAGCTGACTTCACCGCCCTGCACCACGGGAATATCCAGTTGGCTGATTTGGTAGCCGTGGGGTAGATCGGGGTAGAAGTAGTGCTTGCGGTCAAACTGGCTGCGCGGCGCAATGTGCGAGCCTAGTGCCAGCCCTAGCTTGATGGCGCAGGTGACGGCCTCGCGGTTCATCACGGGCAGGGTGCCGGGCAGTGCCAGGCAGCCTGCGCTGGCTTGGGTATTTGGCTCCGCGCCAAAGGCGGTGCTGGCGCGGCTGAAGATTTTGGTGTGGGTCGCCAGTTGGGCGTGGGTTTCAAAGCCGATGACGACTTCGTAACCGTGAATAAGTGGTGCAGTCATAGTGCTCTTTGAAAAAACGGAACGCAAACAATTAACGCGAAGACGATTCCAGGGCTTGTGCAACTTGTAGCAGCTGTGCCTCTTGCAGGCCAGTGCCAATCAGTTGTACGCCTTGGTAAGCCACGGCGGGCAGGCCGGCCATGGTGGGCAGGGGGGCCAATTCCGCATTCATGGGGGTGAGCAGGATGTCGCACTGCGCGGGCAGTGCAGTCAGTAGCTCGTTGGCAATCAGGCGGCGCACTTTTTGTGCTTGCACGTAGTAGCGCTGGTAGAAGCCCTCGCGCAGCATGTGCGTGCCTAGCAGGATGCGCTCTTGAATGGCAGCGCCAAAGCCTTCGCTGCGTGAGCGCTCATACAGGGATTGCAGGTCGTCCACCTCTTTGGCGCGGTGGCCGTAGCGCACGCCGTCATAGCGCACTAGGTTGGAAGACAGTTCGGCGGCGGCCAGCAGGTTTGCCACCTGCGCTGCCCAGGCGTGGTGGGGCAGGGTGATTTCTACGGCCTGCATGCCTTGGGCTTCCAGGGCTTGGCGGGCGGCAGTGGTGGCGCTGTCTTCTGCGCCAGCCAAGATGCCCAGCTTCAAGCCTTGTACGCTTTGGCCTAGCAGGCGGGTGAAGTTTTCTTCGGGCAGGTTTAGGCTGGTGGCATCGCACTCTAAATCTGCGCCGCAGATGGCCGAGAGCAGCAAGGCGCTGTCTGCCACTTTGCGCGTGATGACGGCGGCTTGGTCAAAGCTAGATGCGCTGGCAATCAAGCCGTAGCGGCTGGCGCGGCCATAGCTGGGGCGGGCGCAGCACAGCCCTTGGGCGCTGGCGGCCAGGCGCATTTGGCCCAGGCTGTCGTTGACCAGTGCGGCGCGGGCTTGGCCTTGCGCCACGGCTTGGGCGGGGGCGCTGTCGGCGCTGCTATCCAGCCCCGCGCCAAACTCGCTGGCGGAAACTGTGCCCTCGCTGGGGATGCCGGCGGTGGCCAGGCGCTCTAGCACTGTGGCGGTAAAGGGGGAGCGGTAGCCCGCCAGCATGGGGCTGGAGGCGCTGCTGTCAAAAGCTTGGTGGACGAAGACGTCTTGGTGAATCAGTTGCTGCATGGTGTGGGGCACTTCTTGGCCGTGCTCGTTTATTCAATGACTTTGGGAACCAGGAACAGGCCTTGGTCGGCGGCGGGGGCATTCTGCAGGTAGGCGCTGCGCTGGTTGGTGGCGGTGACGGTGTCTGCCGCCAGGTAGAGCTGCATATCGGCTTGCAGGCATTCACTGGGGTGCAGCAGGGGGGCTACGCCCGTGGTGTCTACTGCCAGCAGGGGCTGGAGCTGCTCTAACAAGTGGTTGAGCTGGCTGAGCTGTTGTAGGCGCGAAGTGGCATCAGGAGCCAGGCGTGAGAGTTGGGCCAGGCGGCCCAGGTCAGATTCGTTCAGTGCCATAGTCGGGAAGAAGAAATAAGCGGCTGAGGGATAAAAGCCAAGTTTTTTGATGAAACAGTCAGGACTATGCAAGCAAACGCATAAGCAATGTCGGGGGATACGGTATTATCTTGCCTTTGCGCGCAAAGCTTGGTTGCTCGGGACTTGTAGCGTGTAAAAACCTCTATCTTCCCCCAATTTCCAGAGTTTTCCTCGGCGATAGTAAGCCGAAGCGCATGCTGTGCCGAAAAGGATTTTTTGAATGTTCGGAGCTTTCCGTCGCTATTTTTCTACTGATTTGGCTATCGACCTTGGCACGGCCAACACTTTAATTTATGCCCGTGGTAAAGGCGTGGTGCTTGAAGAGCCCTCCGTCGTGGCCATTCGCCATGATGGCGGCCCCCACGGCAAAAAAGTGATTCAAGCCGTTGGTGCTGAAGCCAAGGCCATGCTGGGCCGTGTGCCCGGCAATATCGAGGCCATCCGCCCCATGAAGGACGGCGTGATTGCCGACTTTGTGATTACCGAGCAGATGATTAAACAGTTCATCAAGCAGGTTCACCCCCGTAACGTCTTGGCTCCCAGCCCACGCATCATTGTGTGCGTGCCCTGCGGCTCCACCCAGGTAGAGCGCCGCGCCATCAAGGACGCGGCAGAGGCCGCTGGCGCATCAGCGGTGTACTTGATTGAAGAGCCCATGGCGGCAGGCATTGGCGCTGGCCTGCCCGTGGCTGAGGCCAGTGGCTCCATGGTGGTGGATATTGGCGGCGGCACGACCGAGGTGGGTGTGATCTCTCTGGGCGGCCTGGTCTATAAGGGCAGTGTGCGCGTGGGTGGTGACAAGTTTGATGAAAGCATCATCAGCTACATACGCCGCAACTACGGCATGCTGATTGGCGAGCCCACGGCAGAGCTAATTAAGAAGCAGATTGGCTCGGCCTTCCCTGCCAATGAGGTCAAGGAAATTGAAGTCCGTGGCCGCAACCTGTCTGAGGGTGTGCCGCGCAGTTTCACCATCTCTAGCAATGAGGTGCTGGAAGCCCTGACCGAGCCGCTCAACCAAATTGTTTCTGCCGTAAAAAACGCGCTGGAACAAACCCCCCCAGAGCTGGGCGCCGATATTGCCGACCGAGGCATGATGCTGACCGGCGGCGGTGCGCTGCTGCGCGACCTAGACCGCCTGCTGAGTGAAGAAACCGGCCTGCCCGTGCTGGTGGCTGAAGAGCCCCTGAGCTGCGTGGTGCGCGGTTGCGGCTTGGCGCTGGATAGCCTGGACAGCAGCAAAGGCAGCATTTTTGCCAATGCTTGATTGCTGATATAGGCACTTGCTGCCATGAGCTTGCGCACTTTAGAGCGCGATGCCCCCTCGCTCTTGCAAAAACGCCTGCCTGCACCCGTGCAGGTCGGGCTTTTGTGCCTTTTGGCGGTGGTATTGATGCTGATGGATGCCCGTCTGCAATTGACCCAGCCACTGCGCCAGGTGATTGCAACGGGCCTGTACCCCATGCAGTGGTCGCTGCTACAGCCTTTGCGCTGGGTCTCTGATGGGGCGGCTTACCTAGAGGCTTTAGAGACGGCCCAAAGCGCCGCCCAGGAAGCACGGCGGCAAATGGCGGCCATCAGCTTGCAAGCCCGCCAATCTGAAATTCTTAGCGAAGAAAACCGCCGCCTGCGCGCCTTGCTGAACCTGCGCGACAGGCTGGGCACCGAGGCCCTGGCCGCTGAGGTGGTGTACGAATCCCCCGATAGCTATAGCCGCCGCGTGATTGTGGATAAAGGCCAAATGGCCGGGGTGCAGCCCGGCAGCCCCGTGATGGATGAGCTGGGGGTGCTGGGCCAGGTCACGCGGGTGCAGCCCTTTACCAGCGAGGTGCGTCTGCTCACGGACCGCGACCAGGCGATTCCCGTGCAAGTGGCCCGCACCGGTGTGCGCGGGGTGGTGTATGGCAATGCCTCTAACCTGCGCCCTGATAGCGTAGAGCTGCGCTTTATGCCCAGCGATGCCGATGTGCAGGAGGATGATTTGTTGATTACCAGCGGGCTGGATGGCGTTTACCCCGAAGGTTTGCCCGTGGCCAAGGTGGTGCTGGTAGAGCGCCAAGGTGCCACAGCGTTTTTGCGCATAGAAAGCCTGCCCGAGGGCCGCATGCAGGGCGCGCGCCATGTGATGGTTTTGACCCCTTTGAACTTTGCCCTTGCGCAGGAATTGCCTGATCTGGAGGCCTTGACCCGCAACAGCGTCGCAGACCGGCAAAAAGCCCGTGAGGACAAATCCGCCCAACGCCGAGGCCCGCCCAAAAACCAGCCCGCAGCGGTCACACCTGCCCCTACCCCCAGCGAAGGAGCTGAGCCATGATCATGCCGCGTGGCGAGCAGCTGCTTTCACCCGCCAGCCCCTGGTTTATTGGCTTTAGCATTTTTGCGGCCTTTGTTTTAAACCTCTTGCCCACCAGCACTTGGATTTGGACACCTGACCTGTTGATGCTGGTGCTGGCCTTTTGGGGCGTACACCAGCCACAGCGCATAGGCCTGGTTTGGGCCTTTGTGCTGGGCCTGTGTATGGATGTGCAGCACACCGCCTTGCTGGGGCAAACCGCGTTGGCCTATGTGCTGGTGGTATTTGCCGCCCAGTACAACAGCCGGCGCTTGGTGTGGTTTTCTGGCTTGAATCAGGCGCTGCAAATGCTGCCGATTTTTTTTGGTGTGCATTTCTTGCAAATGCTGGTGCACATGTTGTCGGGCGATATGTTTCCTGGGCTATGGCTGGCCCTAGCACCTGTGCTGGAGGCGCTGCTATGGCCCGTGGCCTTGCTGCTTTTGCAAGCGCCCCAGCGCCGCTCGCACCAGTCCGATGAGGTTTAGGAGGCCTCGCCAAGCATGCGCCAGCGCCTGAGCCGCCACGGACAGCACAGCGCCCAAGAGCAGGGCTTTCGCCTGCGCGTGTGGGCGGTGGCTATTTTGGTGCTGCTGATGTTCGCCGTCTTGGTGTATCGCTTGTACGTCTTGCAAGTGCAGCGCCACGAGGCCTTTGCCCTGCGCGCTGAGAGCAACCGCACCGCCATCGTGCCCATCGTGCCCAATCGCGGGCGCATTGTGGACCGCAACGGCATTGTGCTGGCCACCAACTACGCGGCCTATACGCTGGAAATCACCCGCTCTAAAGTGGAAGACTTGGAGGCCACGATAGATGCCGTCTCTGAGCTGATACCTATTACCCAGCGCGACCGCAGGCAGTTTCGCCGCCTGATGACGGACTCTAAAAGCTTTGAGTCCATCCCCCTGCGCACCCGTTTGACGGATGAAGAAGTGGCCGTATTTACCGCCCAGCGTTGGCGTTTTCCAGGGGTGGATGTGAAGGCGCGGCTCTTTCGCTCCTACCCTTTGGGGGAGACGGCGGGGCATGTGGTGGGCTATATCGGGCGCATCAACCAAAAAGAAAAAGAGGACATTGCCGACTGGGAAGACGCGGACAACTACCGTGGCACTGAGGTGATAGGCAAGCTCGGTGTAGAGCAAAGCTATGAAAAACAGCTGCACGGCCAAACAGGGTGGGAGCAGCTAGAGACTACCGCCGGCGGCTTTGCGGTGCGCAGCCTCAGCAGCCGCCAAGCCATTCCTGGTCATACCGTGGTGCTGACCCTGGACATCGGCCTGCAAAAAATGGTGGAAGACTTGTTCGGCGAGCGCCGTGGCGCTTTGGTCGCCATAGACCCCGCCAGCGGCGAGGTGTTGGCCATGGTGAGCAAGCCCGCCTATGATGTCAACCTGTTTGTCGGCGGCATTGACCAGGAAAACTGGGACATCCTCAACACCTCTATTGACCGCCCTTTGATTAACCGCGCCCTGCGCGGCACCTACCCACCCGGCTCAACCTACAAGCCCTTTATGGGACTGGCCGGGCTGGAGTCGGGCAAGCGCCGTATCGATACCACCATTCAGGACAATGGCAGCTGGACTTTTGGTGGGCACGTGTTTCGCTCCGGCCACCCCAATGGGCCGACCAATCTGCGCCGCTCCATCGTTAAATCATCCAACGTGTACTACTACATGCTGGCCAACGACATGGGGGTGGACATGATTCATGACTACCTGGCCCCCATGGGCTTTGGCCAGAGCACCGGCATTGACCTGCTAGGCGAGGCGCGTGGCGTGCTGCCCAGCATGCAGTGGAAGCGCAACACCTACAAGCGCCCCGAGCAGAAAAAATGGTATGCCGGTGAAACCATCTCCCTGGGCATTGGCCAGGGCTACAACAACTTCACCATGCTGCAACTGGCCCATGCTACGGCCATGGTTGCCAACTACGGTATCAAGCACCAGCCACATATCGGCCTGGGCATGATTGATGCGGTTAGCCGCCAGTATGCCGAGCTTGAACAGCCGCCAGGTGTGTCCCTGGGCTACCGCCCCGCCCATGTACAAGCGGTGCGCGAGGCCTTGCAAGCCGTAACCATAGAGGGCACCGCGCGCGGCGTATTTGCCCGTGCGCCCTATACCTCAGCGGGTAAAACAGGGACGGCACAGGCCGTCACCATCGGGCAAAAAGAGCGCTACAACGCTGCCAAACTGGCCGAGCACCAGCGCGACCACTCCCTCTACATCGCCTACGCCCCTGCAGAACAGCCGCAAATTGCCGTGGCCGTAGTCGTAGAAAACGCTGGCTTTGGCGCTGCTGCTGCCGCCCCTATGGCCAGAAGGGTGTTTGACTACTGGCTGCTGGGCCACTACCCCAGTGAGCAAGACATGGCTGCCATGCGCAAGGGCAAAGCCACCGTCCCCCTGGGCAGCCCCCGCCGTGCTGAAGACGTGCTGCCTGACTATGAGCGCATCAGCATCACAGGGCTGGAGCCACGCGGCATCCCTTTTGCCCCGCAGCCTGATTTGGCCTCCTCCACTGAGGCCGCTGCTGAGAGCGAAGCAGTCGATCCGGCGGAAGACTAAGACCGCCCCATTTGCGCTGCGTGCGCCTCGATATTTCCCCACTGCTTTTTAAAGACCTGTTGTCAGGGGTCTAGCCTGCTCGTCGCTTTTTTGTCCAGCCCTTGGGTTTTCCCTAGTAGGTAAAGGGAATTAAGCATGTGAGAATCCCTCTACGTATTTCATGTGAGACGCAGTTTTATCTGTGAAACAAAATATTTGGGGTTGGAATGATTGAAATTGAGTTTCGGAATGTCACCAAGCGCTTTGCACAGCGTGGTGGTGGCGAGCCTTTGGTGGCGGTGCGCGACCTGAACTTCACGGTCAACAGCGGGGAAATTGTCTCCATCATTGGCCCTTCGGGCTGTGGCAAGAGCACCATTTTGAACATGGGCTCAGGCTTATACCTACCCAGCGAAGGAGAGGTGTTTGTGGGTGGCGAACGCGTCACCAAGCCCATGCGCCAAGTCTCCTTCATGCTGCAAAAAGACTTGCTCATGCCTTGGCGCACCATTCGCCAGAACGTAGAGCTGGGGCTGGAAATTCATGGCATGGCCGCCGAAGAGCGCCGCCGCATTGCCGAGGATTGGCTGGAGCGCTGCCACCTCAAAGGCTTTGGTGATCACTACCCCTACCAGCTCTCAGGTGGGATGCGCCAGCGTGGCGCTTTGGCGCGCACGATGGCCACCGATCCCAGCGTGCTGCTGATGGACGAGCCATTTTCTGCCCTGGACGCGCAAACCAAGATGGTGCTGCAAGAAGACTTGGCCCAGACACTATGGGAGCAGAAGAAGACAGCGGTGTTCATTACCCACGACTTGGCTGAGGGCGTAATTCTGTCTGACCGCCTGCTGGTGATGAGCCACCGCCCCGGCACCATGATTGAAGAAATCAAACTGGATCTGCCCTACCGCAACGAGCCTTTCAAGCGCCGTGCGCTGCCTGAAATTGCCCCTTTGGTCGCCCGTCTGATGAAGCTGCTGAAGATGGACGATCAGCGCGACCACCTGCATTGACAGCTTTTCCTTCTTGCTCAAGGGCAAGCCCTCTTGTCTTTTTCCCGGCCTGTGATTGTGATGTAGGCCACCTACCGTTTTTCTCAAGGAGATTGCCATGCGTGCCATTTTTTCCCGTACTTTGACCGCCACCGCTTTGACCGCTGCTTTGGCTTTTACCGCCGCAGCGCAAGCTACCCCTGAAGAGGTGACTTATCTCTTGCCCGCTCCGGCCACCTTGCCGGCTTTTGCACCTTGGATGCTGGCTCAGCACAAAGGCTATTACGCTGAAGAAAACCTAAAGGTGAACTTTGTCTCCGGCAAAGGCGGGGTTGACGTAGCCAAGCAGCTGGGAGCAGGCAATGCCGTGATTGGTGGTGCTATGGGCGACACATCGCTCATCGTGCGCGCCAATGGTGTTCCGGTTAAAGCGGTTGCTGTACTGGGTGATGGCGCTATGAGCCAGACGGTGGTCAAAGACGATGGCCCTATCAAGACCGTCAAAGACCTCAAGGGCAAGACGCTAACCACCATTGCCTATACCGACACTGGCTACTACGCCCTGCTTGGCTCGCTCAAGATGGCGGCAGGCTTGACCCGCAATGATCTGGATATCCAAGCTGCTGGCCCAGTGGGTGTATGGCAACTGTTTGCGGCAGGCAAAGCGGACGGCATGCAGGCCGTGCCTGAGTGGATTGCCAGCGCCGAGGAAGCCGGAACCAAGGTGCGGGTTTTGGAAGATGCCAGGATTTTCCCCGGCATGGCCCAGGCTATCTTGGCCTCTGACGAAGCAATTGCCAAGCAGCCAGATTTGATTAAGCGCTTGGTGCGTGCAACCTTGCGCGGCATGCAGGACATCATGGATGACCCCAAAGCCGCCGCTGCCCAGTACGCAGAAGCTGTGCCTGGCTTCAAGGGTAAAGAAGAGTTGGTGGAGCGTATTTTCAACTCCTACCGCACTACTGTTTACAAGGACCAAAAACCCTTGGGAAAGGTGGACCCCCAGCGTCTGCTTGAAGTGCAGAAGTTCTACGTCAACGAAGGGATTGTGGCCAAGCCCAGCACCCCCAGCGACCTGTACACCAACCAGTTTATTGATGGTGCGCAATAAGCAGGCCACGTGGAAGGTGATTCATTATGCGTAGTAATCAAATAGCAACAGTGTTGGGCAGTGTTGCACTGTTACTCATCACTTTGGTTCTCTGGGAGTGGGGGCCTGGCTGGATGGGAATGCCTGAATTCATACTGCCGCGTTTTAGCCGGGTGGTGGAAGAGGTGGGCCGTATGTGGGAGAACGAAAACCTCATCATGCACACCTGGATGACGGCGCTGGCCGTATTCATCGGCTTTGCTCTGGGCGCTTTGCTAGGGGTGCTGGTGGGTGTTGCACTGGGGCTTTCACCAATGGCCGAGAAAGTATTGTCTCCTTACATTCTTGCCCTGCAAATCGCGCCTAAGGTGGCTTTTGCCCCGCTGTTTGTGATGTGGTTGGGTTACACCATCTATCCGAAAATTCTGGTGGCGATTTTGATTGTCTTCTTCCCCATCATGATCAACGTCCTGTCTGCTGTTCGCACGGTGGATCCGGACATGATCAATCTGGTCAGAACACTCAATGCCAGCCGTCTGCAGGTTTTTCGTCTGGTGGAGTTCCCCTCTGCATTGCCCGCGCTGTTTTCCGGCTTGCGCATTGGCTCGACCCTGGCAGTTATTGGCGTGACGGTGGGTGAGCTGGTGGGCGGCAACAAAGGCCTGGGCTATCTGCTGGTGAGTAGTGAGGGCCAGGGCAACACCGCTGCGGTGTTTGTGGCCATCACCTTACTCACTCTGGTGGGCATTGTGGCTTACGGTTTGGTAGTGTGGGTGGAAAACCGCGTCTTGCACTACCTGCCCAAGGCACAGCACGCTACGGCGTGAGAGATGAGCTTTTTTTCACTTTAACAGGAGACTTTTTATGAAATCCATTTCCCGCTACCTAGCCCCGCTGACTGCTGTGGCTGCAGGTGTGGCTTTGTGCAGCAATGCCATGGCCCAGCAAGGCTCCAGCGTCAGCATCTATGGCTTGCTGGACACTGGGGTTGAGTACGTTAACAACGTTGGAGCCAATAAAAAAGGGCTGTCGCGTTTACCTACCGCTTCCAACTCAGCTCCTTCGCGCCTGGGCTTCCGTGGCTCGGAAGATCTGGGCAATGGACTGAGTGCCATTTTTACGCTGGAAATGGGTATTGACCCCGGTAACGGCGAGTTGGGTCAGGGTGGTCGTGCCTTTGGTCGCCAGGCCTTTGTCGGCTTGAAGGGTGACTTTGGTACCGTGACGCTGGGTCGCATCTACACCATGACTTTCTGGTCTGGCATTCATGCTGATATCCACGGAGGCGGCATTTATGGCACTGGCTCGATTGACAGCTACATCCCCAACGCCCGTGCTGACAACGCCATTGGCTATATGTATGACAAGAATGGCTGGGGCCTGGGTGCTACTTACAGCTTTGGTCGTGACACTGTGAAGGCTGGCCCACCAGCTGGCAGTGGAACCCCTGCAGGTACCAACTGTGCTGGTGAAGTCGCGGGTGACAACAAGGCTTGCCGCGAGTGGTCCGTCATGGTCAAGTACAACACTCCTACTTGGGGCGTAGCGCTGGCCAATGACCGTATCCACGGCTCTGATGCAGGTAATGTCTTTGGTGGCTTGAACACGAGCGACAGTACTCACAACCGTCTGATTTTGAACGGCTGGGTGAAGTTGGGTGAGACCAAAATTGGTGGTGGTGTGAACCGCCATACCGTGAAGGGCGCAGCTCTGAATGGCGGTGGTGCTCGTCGTGGCCATATGTGGCACTTGGGCGCTGTGCACCCCATTACTCCCAAGTTTGACCTCTCTGGTCAGTGGGTAGGCATGCGCTACAGCGGTACGAGTGGCTACAGTGCTGACCTGCTGTCGCTGCGTGGCACCTACAAGCTGTCCAAGCGCACAGCAACCTTTGCACAGCTTGGCTACATCAAGAACGGCAAAAACTCGGCTGTACAAGTCAGTGGCGGTACACCCGGCAGTTCCCCTGTTGCGGGTGTAAACCAGACTGCGGTGAACGTGGGTATTCGCCACGTGTTCTAAAAATCAGAGGCCATAAGCCTTCTTCTGCGAGCCACAGCCCCAGCGCAGTGGCTCGCAGTGCAATTACTCCTTTCTCAGGCA
>CAZMMM010000023.1:0-12528 GCA_964567385.1 uncultured Comamonas sp. | reverse complement strand
CTTGCACCGTCTGGATAGCTTGGGGCAAAGGGCGGCTGCCTGGGGCTAGGGACAACACCAGCCGCTGGCCTTGCTCTGCACTCTGCGGGTGTTCGGCCAACCATTGCGCCAGACTGAGGGCGGCATGCACTTGCGGTACTTCGTTGCGCCCACATTGCTCACAAGCGGCTACGGCAATGGCCTGCCAGTGGGCGCGTTTTTTCTCGCCACGCTCGCCTTTGAGTTTCAGCACACTGCGTTCGGCCAGCAGGGGGGTGATGCTGGCTGCGCCCAGCTCGGTGGCTTTTTCCAGCAGCCAGTCCATACGGTCATTGGCGGTAATGCCAGCCAACAAATGCACGCGGCGCGGGTGCTCGCATTCCAGCGCCTGGTGCGCACCCAACCGCACCTGCACATGGCTGCGGCCCATGGCCAGAATCTGCGCCTGCCATTGGCCCTGCCCTGCCCCGCCTGCAAACAGGGTGATGGCATCGCCAGGCTGCATGCGCAGCACCTGCACATGGCGGGCAGCACCAGCGGGCAAATCCAGCTGCGCGCCGCTGCCCAGCTCATGCAGCGCCAAGGGACAATGAAAACGCGGCATGGCAACCCCTCCTGCTCACACCCGCCCGTAGGCGTAGCCAAAATTGGGCTGGATGTTTTCAATCTGGTCGATGAGGCGCAGCAGCGGCCCCAGCTCACGGTAGCGGCTGCATGTGCTGCGGATGTAGTGGATAAAGCGCGGCGTATCGGCCAAGTATTTGGGTTTACCGTCGCGCAAGGACAGACGGGCAAAAATGCCTGCCACCTTCAAATGGCGCTGCAAGCCCATCCATTCCACGGCGCGGTAGAACTCACCAAAGTCTGCGCCCCAGCCGCTGGGGCTACGCTCGCCCAGCAGACCAGCCTGGCGGGCTTTTTCCCAATAGCGCACGGTGATGTCGATGACGAAATCCTCTTCCCAGCTGATAAAGGCATCGCGCAGCAGGCTGGCAATGTCATAGGTGATGGGGCCATAGACGGCATCCTGAAAATCCAGCACGGCCAGCGGCTGGGTTTGTGGGTCAGCGGGCAGCATGAAGTTACGCGCCATAAAGTCGCGGTGAACAAATACCTGGGGCGCTGCCAGATTGCTAGCCACAATGGCATCAAAGGCTTTGGACAGGGTGGCCTGCTGGGCAGCATCCAGCGTCATGCCTCGGTGCTTGGCCACATACCAGTCGGGGAAAAGCTGCAACTCGCGGCGCAGCAGTGCCTCGTCGTAGGGCGGTAGCACCCCAGGGCGGGAGGCCTGCTGCCATTGCAGCAGCAAGTCGCTGGCGTGGCGGTACCAGGCTTGGGCCTCCTCGGGGCGCTCTTCATTCAGCACGCTAATCAGGGTGTGCCGCCCCAAATCGGGCATGAGCAAAAAGCCCTGCGCCTCGTCCCAGGCGAGGATGTCGGGCACGCGCAAACCGGCGGCCTGCATCAGCTTTTGCACTTCCACAAAAGGGTGGCAGTCTTCCAGCTCGGGCGGAGCGTCCATCATGACCAGGGTGTTGCCATCGGCAGTGTCCAGCCGCAGGTAACGGCGAAAGCTCGCATCCGCACTGGCAGGGCGCAGGCTATCGGGCAGCAAGCCAAAGCGGGGCTGCAGGGCGGCCAGCCATTGCAGGCAGGCGGCTTGGCGCTCAGGGGTGGGCCAGGTGAGGGTATCCATAGTGGGGCGGGTCCAAACTCAATAATGCAAAAGGGGGCGCAGGCGCGGGGCTGTCACCAAAGGCGGTATTGTCCCATCGTGGATAATCCCTTTTTCTTAACCGCCGCCTGCGCCCCATCGCTTTACTGACCGTGCTGATACTCCACCGCCTTTGTTTGCCTGCGCCTGTGCCCGCCGTTTGCTCTGCGCTGCTCAGCGGCGGGGTGTTGTTGTTCAGCCATAGCGCCAGTGCCCAGACCAGTGCCTGGGATGCGCCCCTGCCCCCGCCCACCCTGAAGGCCAGCCCGCGCCTGCAGGAGCTGATTCCACCGACTGTGCGTGGCCAGTTGCCGCTCTACCTGGAGGCCGACCAGGTCAGCGGCCAGGCCGACATCAGCGCCACCTTGGAGGGCAGCGCCCAGCTGCGCCGTGGCGATACGGTCATTCGCGCCGACCGCGCCCACTACGATGCCGCAACCGACACCGTGACCGCCGAGGGGCAGGTACACATCAACCGCGCTGGCAATATCTACCAGGGCACGCGCTTGCAAATGCAGGTGGATGCCTTTAAAGGCGACTTCACCCAGGCGCGTTACCAGTTTTTAGACACCCAGGGCCACGGCGATACCGAGCGCGTGGAGTTTCACGACCGTGAGCGCTCCACGGTGTACCAAGCCACCTACACCACCTGCCAGCGCGACGATAGCGAAAGCTGGCAGCCCGACTGGGTGCTACGCGCCAAACGCATTGAGCTAGACCGCGAAACCGACACCGGCGTAGCGCATGGCGCAGTGCTGAAGTTCAAGAACGTGCCCATCCTGCCCGTACCGGCGATTAGCTTTCCGCTATCGGACAAGCGCAAGTCTGGCCTGCTGCCGCCCACCATTGGCATTGATAGCGTCAGCGGCGTGGAATACGCCCAACCCTATTACTGGAATATTGCGCCCAACCGCGATGCCACCATCACCCCCACCTTGATGAGCAAGCGCGGCGTGAACCTGGGCACCCAGTTTCGCTATCTGGAGCAGCGCTACCAGGGCGAAATTGACCTGAACTACATGCCCGATGACCGCCTGCGCGAGCGCGACCGCTGGTCTTACGCCTGGCGCCATGGGGCGGATCTGTCCTCCCTCACCCCCAGCTTGCGCCTGGACTGGCAGGTGCAGCGCGTGAGCGACAACGACTACTGGCGTGACTTCCAGCTACGCAACAGCCGCGGTCTGCTCAACGAGCGCCTGCTCGATAGCCAGGGCCAGCTGCACTGGCAGCGCGGCGGCCACAGCCTGCTGGCGCGCGCCCAGCAATGGCAGGTGTTGCAAGACCTGGATGCCCCCATCGCCCCACCATTCAACCGCCTGCCCCAGGTGCAATGGCGCTACAGCCCCACCAGCCTGAGCAATGCCTGGGGGCTGGACTGGCGGCTGGAGGCCGATAGCACCCGCTTTCGCGCCCGCACCGTGGATGGCCGCCAGCACGTAGATAACGGCCAGCGCAGCTATGCCTTGGCCGAAGTCAGCCGCCCCATCTTGGGCGCAGCCAGCTTTATCACCCCCAAGCTGCAACTACACGCCGCGCATTACCAGCTTGAGAGTGCCAACCCCACTCACAGCAGCAGCCAGCGCAGCTTCTCTAGCGTACTGCCTACAGTCAGCCTGGACAGCGGCCTGATTTTTGAGCGCCCCACCCAATGGCGGGGCCGCGGCCTGGTGCAAACGCTAGAGCCGCGCGCCTTCTACACCTACACCCCCTACCGCGACCAGATGCGCCAGCCCCTGTATGACACGGCGCTGTCGGACTTCAACCTCACCAGCATCTACAGCGAAAACAGCTACACCGGCCACGACCGTATTGCTGACAACCACATGCTCACCCTGGGCCTGAGCACCCGCTACCTGCATGCCGACACCGGCGCAGAGCTGGCCCGCTTTGGCATCGCCCAGCGCCTGCGCTTTAACGACCAGCGCGTCAGCATGGGCTATGACACCCCGGGCGAGAAGGGCTGGTCTGACCTGCTGCTGGGCGCGGGCCTGAACCTCAACCAGCGCTGGAGCCTGGATGCGCTGGTGCAATACAACCGCGACATTCAACGCACCACCCGCTCGGCCATCAGCGGGCGCTACCAGCCGGGGGAGTACCGCGTCATCAGCGCTGCCTACCGCTACCAGCGTGAAAACAGCGCCCAAATTGCCAACCAGGGCAGCGAGCAAATTGACATCGGCTGGCAATGGCCGCTACAAGCTTGGGGCAGCACCCAGCAGCCTGCCCAGCAAAAAGGCCGCTGGTACAGCGTAGGCCGCCTGAACTACAGCATGCACGACAAAAAACTGGTCGATGCCGTGCTAGGCTTTGAATACGATAGCTGCTGCTGGATTGGCCGCGTGGTGGTCGAGCGGCTGCAAAACAGCGTCTCACGCTCTAATACCCGCCTGCTGTTCCAGCTGGAGTTTGTCGGCTTCTCGCGCCTGAGCCTGGGGGCAGACCCCCTCTCCAGCCTGAAAAACCATGTACCCGGCTACCAGCCCCTGGGGCTGCACCAGCAGCAAACCCCCAGTCGCTTTAGCCATTACGACTAATTTTTACCAACGCGCTGCGCCGCCTTGCCCTGATTGCCGCCTCACTCTATGTTTCAGCTTCACCGCCCTGCCCCCACCCGCCGCAGCACCAGCGCCCAACTGCTGCGCCCACTCACTTTGGGGCTGGCCTGCCTGGCCAGCCTATGCCTGCCTGTGGCCAGCCAAACCGCCAGCCCTGCTAGCGCTACCGCTGCCAGCAGCCCGCAAGCGGCTGACCACATTGTGGCCATCGTCAACTCCGAGCCCATTACCCATAACGAGGTCATGGCCCGTAGCCAGCAAGTGCTCAATAACATCAGGCAGCAAGGCGGCCAGGGCCAGGCCCTGCCCAGCCTGCAAACCCTGGCCCCTGAAGTGCTAGAGCGCCTGATTGACGAGAAAGTGCAAGAGCAACGCGCCCTGGAAACCGGCATCCGCGTAGATGACTTCGCCATTGAGCAAGCCTTGGCCACCATCGCCGCACAAAACGGCGGCAGCCTGGAAGACCTGCGCGCCGAGCTGCGCAACCAGGGTATTAGCGAGGCCAGCTTTCGCCGCAACCTCCGCCAGCAAATCCTGGCCCAACGCCTGCGCGAGCGCGAAGTCGATAGCCGTGTACGCGTCAGCGAGCAAGAGATTGACCAGCACCTGGCCCAGCAATCCCAAGCAAGCGCCCAAGGCAATGCCCCGGCGCAAGCCCTGAACCTGGGCCATATCCTGGTGGCCGTACCAGAAAACGCCAGCCCCGCCGCCGAACAAGAGCTGCGCCAACGCGCCGAGCAAGCCCTGCAAGCCCTGCGCAGCGGCGTAGATTTGCGCACCACCGCCCAGCGCTACTCTGACGCGGGAGAGCCTGAAATGGGCCTGCGCCCTGCCCAGCGCTACCCCGAGGCCTTTCTGCACGCTACAGCCACCACCCCCGTGGGCGGCGTGGCGGGGCCGTTTCGCTCACCAGCGGGCTTTCACATCCTGATCGTCCTAGAGAAAAGCGCAGGTGCTACGCAAACCATTACCCAGCACCATGCCCGCCATATTTTGTTGCGCCCCTCAGCCCAGTTAAGCGAGCGCCAGGCCGCCGAGCAACTGGCCGAGCTGCGCCAGCGCATAGAGCGTGGCACCGCCAGCTTTGCCACGCTGGCCCAAGAGTTTTCACAAGACGGCAGCGCCGCCATGGGCGGTGACCTGGGCTGGGCCAACCCCGGCCAGTTTGTGCCCGAGTTTGAGCAGGTGCTAGAGCAGTTGCAGCCCGGCGAAATCAGCCAGCCCATCGTCTCGCGCTTTGGTGTGCACCTGATTGAGCTGCTAGAGCGCCGCCAAGCCGAGCTGGATGCCCAAGAACAGCGCGAGCTGCTACGCCAGCAAGTGCGGGCTGAAAAGCTGGAAAAAGCCTACACCACCTGGCTGCAAGAATTGCGCGGCCAAGCCTATGTGGAATACCGCAACCAGCAAGACTAAACGCAGCAAGAGAGCACCGTGAACCACTCCCCCCACCGTGGCCGCCCTGCGGGTAACAAGCCCACACACAACACACACAACACACATAAGCATGTAGCGCGCAAGCGTTTTGGCCAGAATTTTTTGGTGGATGAAGGCATCATCGACGCCATCGTGCGCGCCATTGCCCCCAAGCCAGAGCAGGCGATGGTGGAAATCGGCCCCGGCCTGATGGCCTTGACCCAGCCCCTGCTAGAGCGCCTGGGCCAGCTCACCGTGATTGAGCTAGACCGTGACCTGGCCGCCCGCCTGCGTGAGCGCCAAGGCCTGCGCGTGGTGGAAAGCGATGTGCTCAAAGTTGACTTCACCGCCCTGGCCAGCGAGCTGGCCACGCCTAAGCCCAAGCTGCGCGTGGTGGGCAATCTGCCCTACAACATTTCTACGCCCATCTTGTTTCACCTGCTGGAACATGTAGATGCCGTGCAAGACCAGCACTTCATGCTGCAAAAAGAGGTGATTGACCGCATGGTGGCCCAGCCCGCCACCGCTGACTATGGCCGCCTCAGCGTAGTGCTGCAATGGCGCTACGCCATGGAAGACGTGCTGTTTGTGCCGCCCGAAAGCTTTGACCCCGCTCCGCGCGTGAACAGCGCCGTGGTGCGCATGCTGCCACGCAGCGCCCCCACTGCCCTTAATGCCCAGCTGCTGCAAGAGCTGGTGCAAGTAGCCTTTAGCCAGCGGCGCAAGCTGCTGCGCCACACACTGGGCCTGTGGCTAGAGCAGCGTGGCTTTGGCGGCCAGTTTGACCTACAGCGCCGCGCTGAAGAGGTAGCCGTGGCGGAATACGAGGCGCTGGCCGCCAGCCTTAGCCCTGCGGCCTAAAACCAAAGAAGCCTGCAGGCCCTAGCGCTGCGGCGCAGCCACGGCGGGCAGGCGCAGCACCACGCAAGTGCCCTTGGGCTGGCGGGCAGGGTGGGCATCGAGCAGCTGCAGCTCCGCCTCATGCTGCAAGGCAATTTCCTGCACGATGGGCAGGCCCAGGCCCGAACCATCCACCGCATTGCCCAGGGGGCGGAAAAACGGCTCGAACACCAGCTTCTTATCTTCGGCCGTAATGCCGGGGCCGTTGTCTTCCACTTGCAATACCACGGTGGGCGACTGGCGATGCACGCTATCAGGCAACACGCGCAGCGTGACTTCCGCTGCCCCACCGCCGCCCTGCGGGCTGTAATACACCGCATTGGTCAGCAGGTTACGCACCAGCTCTTTAAGCAGCACGGGGTTGCCCTGCACCCATACGCCTGCATCCTGGGCTTCTGCGCCTTCGTAGCCCATATCCACCTGCTGATTCAATGCCAGCGGCAGCACATCCTGCATGACCTCCACCACCAGCTCCACCAAATTACAGGGCTGGCGCTGCAGGGCTGCACCCGCCCCCTCCGCCCGCGCCAAGGCCAGCAATTGGTTGACGGTATGGGTAGCCCGCTCACTAGAGCGCCCCACCTGCTGCAAGCTGCGCTTGAGCTCATCGGTATTCATGTCCTGACGCAGCGCCAATTCAGCCTGCATACGCAGCCCAGCCAGCGGGGTTTTCAGCTGGTGGGCGGCATCGGCTAAAAAGCGCTTTTGCGTAGCCAAAGTACCGCGCAGGCGGCGCAACAGGTCATTCACCGCAGCGACCAGTGGCAAAACCTCCAACGGCACAAGGCGCGCATTCAAGGGGGATAAATCCTCAGGCTTGCGTGCGCGGATGCGTTCTTCCAAACGCTGCAAGGGCCTGATGCCACGGGTCAGCGCCAACCACACCAGCAACACCGCCAGCGGCAAGATGATGAATTGCGGCAGCATCACGCCTTTGATGATTTCTGTGGCCAGCACGCTGCGCTTTTCGCGGGTTTCGGCCACCTGCACCAGCACTGGCCCGCCTGCGGCCCAAGGCTGCTGCACCCACAGGGCGGCCACGCGCAGCTCTACGCCGCGCAGCTCATCATCACGCAGGAAGATGCGCCCCGTCTCTGGCGGCCCGTTGTGCTGGGGAGCGCTGGGGAACAAGGCCTCCCCCGCCAGCCACTGGCCCGCCTGGGTGCGCACCTGGTAGTACATCAGGTCTGCCTCGTCTGAGCGCAGCACGGCTTGCTCTTGCGGGGGCAGGCTGAACAGGAGCCGCCCATCATGCTCAAGGCGCACCTGCTGGGCCAAGGCACGCACGTTGTACTCTAAGGCGCGGTCAAACGGCTTATTGGCTAAGGACTGCGCCACCACCCAAGTCATAGCCAGGCTCAGCGGCCACAGCAAAAGCAGGGGGGTAAGCATCCAATCCAAAATTTCGCCAAACAAAGAGCGCTGCTCGCCCTCCCTCTCTTCCGGGCTTGTCGCGTTCGGTACTCGCTCTTGTGCCACAGCAGCCCCCGGCCTTCAAAAAAACCCAGCAGCTCAGTGCTGCAGCGTCAGGCTGCGGTGCGGCAGGTGTGCTGCGGCGGGCAACGGGCTGCGCATGGGCTTGCCTTCTGCTTGCCGTTTGCTCTGGGCGCAGGCGTGCAAAAAGTCATGCAGCAGGGGGGTGCTGCTTAAAGTCTGGCCTTGCGGGTCAGCAAATTCTGGGTGCCATTGCGTGGCGGCGATATAGCCTGCGCCCATGTCTGCACGGCAAATCGCCTCGGCAATGCCATCGGGCACGCTCCACGCCTCCACCACAAAGCCAGGGGCCACATCTTTGATGCCTTGGTGGTGGATGCTATTGACCTGTGCCTGCTCCACCCCAGGGTATAGGCCCGCCAAACGGCTGCCCTGCACCAGCTGCACCGCATGCTGATGGCGGTCATACAACGGGGCATTGCGATGCATTTGTGCGCGGGGCACCTGGGTCTGAATATCTTGGTACAAAGTGCCGCCAAAGGCCACGTTAATCAGCTGCAAGCCTCGGCACACACCAAAGATTGGCTTGCCCGCCTGGCTAAAGGCTTCCACCACTGCCAGGTCGTACTGGTCACGCAGCCGGTCGCCTTGCCATTCGGGGCGCAAGGGCTGCTCACCATAGCTGCCCGGCCATACATCTGCGCCGCCATGCATGACCACGCCATCAAGCCATTGGGCGTAATGCGCCAGGCTGGCATCGCCTTGAGCCGTCTGCCCTGTAAGACTGGGAATGACTACCACCATAGCGCCCGTGGACATCAGCCAATGGACCAATGACTGCTCCACATACTGCAAGGTTTTGCCCGTGAACAAGGGGCGCGCTGGGTCCGCATGCGAGAAGCAGGCTGAAAGACCGATTTTCAAACGTTGGGCAGCAGCTAGGGGCATAAGGGCGCTCGCAGGCAAAAACTGCTAGTTTTACCCCCTATCTGCCCCAGTTGTCACACTGGGGGCATTTCTGAGGCGCAAAAACCGTGTGTCACTTTTGTCGGGGTTTTTTGGGTTTAGGATGTAGGGGCAGTGCCAGCCATGCACCCGCAAGACTGGCACACAGTTTTCTGGCTGCTCCATCACGCGAAAGCGGGGGCAGTGTTTGCTAGCTTGGTAACAAAAGGAGGATATGCATGCAAGTACAAGTTCATGCCGACGATTCCATTCAGGGCGGTGATTCCCTGTCTCAATGGGCGCAAGAAGAGGTAACCGCCAAGCTCTCCCGCCTGAAAGAGCATGTGGTGCGCGTTGAGGTGTTTTTCTCCTCGGTCGATGCACTCAAAGCAGGCGGCGGCCCCGGCAAAAAATGCGTACTAGAGACCCGCGCCAATGGCCGCCCCCCCGTGGCCGTAAACGCCGAGGCTGAAAAAGTCAAAGATGCTTTTAGCGCCGCCTTGGAAAAACTGCGCCGCGCCGTAGAGACTGACCTGGATAAGGTCAAAGACAAGCACGGCCGCGAAAGCGTACGCGGGGCCGAAGAAACCTAAGTAGCGTCAAGCGCTGTGCAAAGCGCCCCATAAAAAAACAGACCCGCAAGCGGGTCTGTTTTTCGTTAGGCTCAAAGCGTATTTACGCTGTCAACGCGCCAGGGGTGGTCAGCTTGTCAGCTACCAGCAGAGACTGCATTTTTTCTTTGCTCATAATGCCCAACTCTTCGGCCACATCGGCAATGGGCTTGCCACTGGCAATGGCCGCCTTGGCAATCTTGGCAGATTTTTCGTAGCCAATCAGGGGGTTGAGCGCTGTTACCAAGGTGACGGATTCTTTGATACGGCTGTCCAGCAAAGCAGTGTTGGCCTCAATGCCCTCCACGCAGTTGACTTGCAGAGTGTTGCAAGCGCTGGCCAGGTGCTTGAGGCTCTTGTGCAAGGCCCAGGCCATCAGCGGCTCGAAGGCGTTGAGCTGCAGCTGCCCGGCTTCCACCGCCATGGTGATGGCGGCATCGTTACCAATCACCTCGAAGCAAACCATGCTCATCACTTCGGGAATTACCGGGTTGACCTTGCCGGGCATGATGGACGAACCGGCCTGGCGAGCTGGCAGCTTGATGTCACCCACCCCAGCCTGGGGGCCAGAAGACAGCAAGCGCAAATCGTTGCTGATTTTGGAGAGCTTGACGGCAATGCGCTTCAAGATGCCAGAAATGTCGGCAAACACGCCGGTATCTGCCGTGCCGGCAATCATGTCTTCCGCCTTGACCACGGGCACGCCAGAGAACTCGGCCAGCTTGGCCACCACCACATCGGCATAGCCCACGGGGGCGTTAATGCCCGTGCCAATCGCCGTGCCGCCCATATTGACTTCACACAGCAAAGCAGCGGATTCACGCAGGCGTTTTTCGTCAGCGGCAATCATGGACACAAAAGCGGCAAATTCCTGACCCAAGGTCATGGGCACAGCATCTTGCAACTGGGTGCGGCCAATTTTCAAAATATTGGCAAATTCTTCGGCCTTGGCTTCAAAGGCACCGCGCAGCGCGGCCAGCGCGGCCAGCAGGTTCTGGATGCCAAAGTAGGTGGCGAGCTTGACGGCTGTGGGGTAGGCGTCGTTGGTGCTTTGCGAGGCGTTGACGTGGTCGTTCGGGTGAATCACGTCGTAGCGGCCTTTGGGCAATCCCAAGTGCTCTAGGGCACGGTTGGCGATCACCTCATTGGCGTTCATATTCGTGGAGGTGCCCGCGCCGCCTTGGATCACGTCGGTGACGAACTGCTCGTGCAACTGACCGGCAATCAGGTCGTCGCAGGCTTTGGCGATGGCGTTGGCTTGGGTGTCGTTGATCGCGCCCAGTTGCAAATTGGCCTGGGCGGCGGCCTTTTTCACAAAGGCAAAAGCCCGGATCAACGCGGGCATGTGGGCCACCGTCTGGCCCGTGATGGGAAAGTTCTCAACGGCGCGGGCTGTATGCACGCCCCAGTAAGCGTCGGGAGGAATGGTTTTGATACCGATGAAATCGTGTTCTTGGCGCATAGCGTTTAAGTTCCAGAATAAAAAGAAAAGCACCCCGTTCGCACACGCTGCGCCTGCGCAATGCGCAAGAGCTGCAGGCGAAAGGGGGCCAGCCGATTATTGCCCGGCAGCACGCCCCCACCCTGAGAGGGTCGCCTCAGTCTTGCTCAAAAAACTGGCTGAAAAACTGCTTGAGCTGGTGTTCCCAGGCGCGCTTGTATGCTTCGGGGGCAAAGCTGGCTTCAAAGCTGTTGAAGGCCAGTTGGTAGGCGTGGCGCGCCGTCATGCCGGTGGCGGCGAAAACCTGGGTGAAGTTGTCGTTGATGTAGCCGTCAAAGTAGGCCGGGTCATCTGAGTTCACGGTGGCGGCCAGGCCTGCATCGAGCAGGGCTTTGAGGTTGTGGTCTTTCAGGTCGGGGAAAACGCGCAATTTCTGGTTCGACAGCGGGCACACCGTCAGCGCCACGCGCTCATGCGCCAGGCGCTGCACCAGCGCCGGGTCGCGCAGCGCTTGCACGCCGTGGTCAATGCGCTGGACTTTCAGCACGTCCAGCGCGCTCCAGATGTAGGCCGGTGGCCCTTCCTCGCCTGCGTGCGCCACCAGGTGAAAGCCCAGCTCGCGGCAGCGCGCAAAGACGCGCGCAAATTTTTCCGGGGGGTGGCCGACTTCGCTGCTGTCCAGGCCGACGCCGATGAATTTGTCTTGCAGCGGCAGCGCCTGCTCCAGCGTTTGAAAGGCATCTTCTTCGCTCAAATGGCGCAGAAAACACAAAATCAGGCTCGATGAGATGCCCCATTCTGTGCGCGCGTCTGCACAGGCGCGGTGCAAGCCGTGGATCACAGCCTCGATGGGTACGCCGCGTGCGGTGTGGGTCTGGGGGTCGAAAAAAATCTCGGCGTGGACGACGTTGTCTTGCACAGCGCGGCGCAGGTAGGCGCGGGCCATGTCGTAAAAGTCGGCTTCGTGCAGCAGCACGCTGGCACCAGCGTAGTAAATGTCCAGAAAGCTTTGCAAATTGCTGAATGCATAGGCTGCCCGCAGGGCCTCCACGCTGGGGTAGGCCAAAGGCACCTGGTTGCGTTCGGCCAAGGCAAAAATCAGCTCGGGCTCTAGCGAGCCTTCAATGTGGATGTGCAATTCCGCTTTGGGCATACCCCGCAGCACAGCGGGCAGGCGGTCGGCGGGAAGGGGGGGAATTTTGAACATACGCAGCGCCTCCTGGAAACAACGGTGGGGGGATGGCTGCCATTATTCAAAAATCTTGCGCCGCCCACAGCGCCGGGCGGCGACTTCAGTCGCCTGCTTGCATGTGCAGTGCGGCGTTTTTCCAGGCCTGTGCTGCGGCGTCCATGTCACCGCGTTGTTCTGCCAGATAGCCCAGGTGGCGCCAGGCGCTGGCGCGCAAGCTGGCATCTTCCAAATGCTGTGCCGCCTGGCTGAACAGCTGCTGGGCTTTGCCCCAGAGCTGGCGTTGCAGGCACACGGCAGCCGCCAGGTAGCTCAGGCGGGCGTTGCGCGGCTGGGCTTGCTGG
>CAZMMM010000022.1:0-12878 GCA_964567385.1 uncultured Comamonas sp. | reverse complement strand
CCCGGACGACAGCCCACCCAGCGCCCCCGCCCAAAGTGCGCAAACCACCCTGCGCTGCCTGGCGCGGCTGGACTGGCCCGAGGCCTTTGACCCCGCCCGCCACGCCAGCACCCGCATCAGCCTGGTATTGGCCCAGCCGCACACGGGGCGGCGCCACCAGATACGCCGCCACTTAAAGCATGTGGCCCACCCCATTCTGGGCGATAGCAGCCACGGCAAAGGGCCACTGAACCGCTGGTGGGCTTTACGTCTTGGGGCGCAGCGCCTGTGGCTGCATGCCCACGCGCTGGAGTTTCAGCACCCGCGCAGTGGCCAGCCCATGCACCTGGTGGCCGACTGGCAGCAGCTGGCACACCTGCCTGAGGTGCAGCAGTGGCAGCGGGTAATGGCTTTGCCGGGGTGGGAAGCCGCTAAAGAAGAAAGCGCCTGAAAAACATCAGCGGCTGATTTTCATCCCCTGCGCGGCGGCCCAGGCGGCCACGTCGCGGCGGATGGCGGCGGCCATGAGCTGGGGGAAGGCATCGGGCGTGCAGGCAAAGGCGGGCACGCCCAGGGCGGCGAGTTTGGCGGCCAGGGCTTTGTCGTAAGCGCCAGCGCCGTCATCGCCCAGGGCCAGCAGAGTGATGAATTGCACGCCAGCGTCCAGCAGCTCCTGGGCGCGTTGCAGCAGGCCGGCTTCCACGCCGCCTTCATACAGGTCGGAAATCAGCACCAGAATCGTGTTGTGCGGCTCGCGAATCTGCCCTTGGCAGTAGGTGACGGCGGCATTGATGTCGGTGCCGCCGCCCAGTTGCACGCCAAACAGGATGTCCACAGGGTCGTCGATTTGCTCGGTCAAATCGACCACGGCTGTGTCGAACACCACCAGCCTGGTGGCCACGGCGGGCAGGCTGGCCATGACGGCCCCAAAAATGCTGGCGTACACGACCGAGGCGGCCATGGAGCCGCTTTGGTCGATGCACAGCACCACTTCGCGCTGGGGGCAGCGGGCTTTGCGGCCGTAGCCAACCAGGGTTTCCGGGATGATGCTGTGGTATTGCGGCTGCCAATGGCGCAGGTTGGCGCGGATGGTGCGGTTCCAGTCGATTTCCGCATGGCGCGGACGGCGGTTGCGCTGGCTGCGGTCCAAGGCTCCCGAGACGGCGCTGCGCAGCGGCTCTTGCAGCTCCTGCATCAGCGCATCCACCACCTGGCGCACGACCAGGCGGGCGGTGGCCTTGGTTTCTTCGGGGATGGCGCTGCTCAGGCTCAACAGGTTGGCGACCAGGTGGATGTCTGGCTGCATGCTGGCCAGCAATTGCGGTTGCAGCAGCAGCGCACGCAGGTTCAGGCGTTGCAGGGCATCTTGCTGCATGACTTGCACGACTTGCTGGGGGAAGTATTGCCGGATATCACCCAGCCAGCGGGCCACCTGGGGGGCGGATTGGCCGCGCCCGCCTTTGCGCTCCAGGTGGTTGTCGGCCTCGGGGTTGTAGAGGGCGGCCAGGGCCTGGTCCATGGCTTGCAGCTCGCCTGGCAAGGGGCCGCAGTCAGCGGCGGCCCCCAGGGCCATGCGCCAGCGTTGCAGGCGGGTGGTGGTTGCGGTTGCTGTTGCTGCGGCAGGGGGTGGGGCTTGTGTCATGGGCAAGGGCAAGGGGGTTTCAGGCAGTCGGCTCAACGGGGGCCGCCAGCCCCATCAGGGTTTGCAGGGCGGGCAGGGCCAGGGTGGCGCGGGCCTCGTCCCAGGGCGCATCGGCGGCGCTGGCCAGCGGGGTTGGCCGCGCTGCCGTGCCAGGGCTGCTGTGCAGGGCTTTGTGGCCCAGGCTGTGGCGCTCGGAAGCGGTAAAGGCCGCAAAGCTGCGCCGCACCAGGGGCAGTACATGGCGAAACTGTTCTTCGCTCAGGGCAGTCAGCCACTGGTCAACCGCGCCCCAAATCACATCGTCATGCAGCAGCACCAGGGCCTGCTGGTTCAGGAAGCCGTCCAGCCAGGCGGCCATGTCCAGCGGCTCCACGCCGGAGGACAGGCTGTGGTTGAAGTGCCGGGCCACGCTCTGGCTGTCAAGCTGCCCGCCATCCAGCAGCAGGCGGCAGGCGGCACCGCGCACCAGGGCGGCGGTCAGCGGGCTGTCCAGCATTTTTTGCAGGGCGCTGTACCAGGCGGCATAGGCTGCGGCGGGCAGCGCGGCTTCTTCCGCGCTGTAGCGCAGGTGCAGGGCTTCATGGCAGGCCAGGATGCGGGTGTGCAAGGCCTGGGCCGCGTCATGGTCAATCTGGCTGCTGGCCAGGGGCAGGCCAATGGCGGCACGCAGCAGCAGGTCGTCCAGCATATCGGTCAGCAACTGGCTGTCGGTCTGGCGCACGCTGCCATAGCGGTAGAGCTGGGCCAGCGGGGGGATGACGTGCAGCAGCTCGCTGACATCATGCTGTTGGGTGGCGTTGGCGGCCAGGGTGGCAATCAGGGTGTGGGCCAGGTCGGCCAGGTCAGCCAACAGGGCTTGGTGAATGGCATCGGCCAGTGCCCTCAAGGGGGTTTGTGGCCCCAGCAGGGCATGCAGCTTGGCCGTGCAGGCCTGGGCCACGGTGTGGCCGTGGAGGCTGGCCTGCACGATGTCCACGCTCATCTCCGGCTGCCACTGTAGCTGCCAGCTTTCGCGGAAAGTGCCTTTGTTGCGCGGCCCCTGGGTGCTGGGCTGGCCCCAGTCAATGCCCAGCAGGCGCAGGCGGTGCAGAAAGTGGCTGCGGCTGCGGTCCAGGTCTTTGCGCAAGTCCAGGTGCAGCAGTTGCTGCTCGGCCTGGGGCTTGAGGCGCAGGGTTTTCTGCTGCTGCTCAATGTCGCGCTGCAAGGGCACTTGCGGGGCGGCGGCGGGCACGCTGCCCAGGCGCTGGCCGATGGTGAGGGCCTCATCAATCCACTGCAAGGGCTGGGCTGCACCCATGCAGATGACGCTGCGCACGGCCTCGTGCAGCTCTTGCAGGCCAGGCTGGGCGTAGCCGCGCAGGGCAGCCAGGCTGTCTGCCAGCCGGGTGGCATCAATCAACTGGGCGCTGGAGCAGTCCAGCCCCTGGGTGCGCAGCAGTTGCGCCACTTTGGCCAGCCAGGCAATGCTGCGCTGCTGGGCTTGCTGGCCAGCAGGTAATGGCAAGGGCTGTGGCTGTGGGTGGGCAGGGGATTGTTGCCACACATGCTCGTACCAGCCGGGGGAGTCAATGCCTGCGCCGTAGCCGCTGGCCTGGGTCAGGTGGCGGTAAGTCCAGGGGGTCCAGGTGGCTTGCAGCTTGGGCAGCCTGGCTTTGGGCAGGGTTTTGAGCAGCGCCGTATCGGCCTTGGCGGTCACTGTGGCTTGCAGGGCGGGCACGTGCCAGGCCCCGCAGATGACGGCAATGCGCTGGTGCCCGTCTTTGGCCGCTTGGCGCATGCGCTGGCGCATCCAGGCTTCGCGCAGTGCCTGACGCTGGGCATAGGCTGCGCCGCGCCAGTGCGGGGCTTCGGCATCCAGGGTGCTGCGCACGGCGGTCATGGCTTCGGCAATGGCGGTAAAGACGCTGGCATCGTCCCCGGCGCGTTCTTCCACCAGGCGGCTCCACCAGCGTTCGCCATCGCTCTCGCCAGCGGCCTGGGCCAGCCAGTCCAGCGGGTCGGGGGGGATATTGGACTCTGCTTCTGGTTGGGGTAAGCACGTCGCTTCGTCCCCGCTGTCCTGATCGGTCGCATCCACCATTGAGGCGGCGGCCTTCAGGGCCAGGGTGTGGGCCTGGGGCAGGTCAAAGAACTGTATGGGGATGCCTGCCCGCTGCCCCCATTGCAGGGCTTGCCACTCGGGCGAGAACTCGGCAAAGGGGTAGAAGGCGGCCTGCTCTGGCGTATCCAGCGGATAGACCAGCAGGGCCACGGGCGGGCGCAGGTCAGGTTCTTGCAGCAGGGGCAGCAGGGCTTCGCCCTCGGGCGGGCCTTCTACCAGCAGGCAGTCGGGCTGCAAGGCATCCAGGGCTGCGACCAGGCTGCGGGCGCAGCCAGGGCCGTGGTGGCGAATGCCGAAGAAGTGAAAGGGGCTGGGGCTGCTCATGGGCGGACGGACGGCTGGCGCTGGCTTACAACTGTTCGCGGCAGGCGCGGTACAGGTCTTTCCAGTCGCTGCGCTCTTTGACTACGGTTTCCAGGTATTCCTGCCAGACCACGCTGTCTTGCACCGGGTCTTTCACGACAGCGCCCAGCAGGCCGCTGGCCACATCCTGGGCACGCAGTACCCCGTCGCCAAAATGCCCGGCCAGGGCCAGGCCGCTGTTGATGACGGAAATGGCCTCCGCCGGCGAGAGCGTGCCGCTGGGCGATTTGATGCGCAGGCCCTTGCCGTCTTCGGTGTAGCCGCTGCGCAACTCACGAAAAATCTGCACGACGCGGCGCACTTCCTGCAGGGCTGGCGGCTCGGCAGGCAGTTGCAGGGCGCGGCCCTGCTCGGCCACGCGCTGGGTGACGATGTTGACCTCTTCATCCTGCGAGGCGGGCACGGGCAGCACCACGGTGTTGAAGCGGCGCTTCAAGGCGCTGGAGAGTTCGTTCACCCCCTTGTCCCGGTTGTTGGCGGTGGCAATCACGGAAAAGCCCTGCACGGCCTGGAACTCGGTGCCCAGCTCCGGCACGGGCAGGGTTTTTTCCGAGAGCACGGTAATCAGGCTGTCCTGCACGTCGGCGGGGATGCGGGTCAGCTCTTCAATACGTGCCAGCTTGCCCTGGCGCATGGCGTGCACCAGCGGGCTGGGCACCAGTGCATCCTGCGAGGGGCCGTGGGCCAGCAGCTGAGCGTAGTTCCAGCCGTAGCGCAGTTGCTCCTCGCTGGTGCCTGCCGTGCCCTGAATCAGCAGGGTGGACTGGCCACTGATGGCCGCCGCCAAATGCTCGGACACCCAGGATTTGGCCGTGCCCGGCATGCCGTAGAGCAGCAGGGCGCGGTCCGTGGCCAGGGTGGAGATGGCGATTTCCATCAGCCGGGGGCTGCCAATGTATTTGGGGCTGATGACAAAGCCGTTGTCCAGCGTGCCCCCCATCAGGTATTGCAGCACGGCCCAGGGCGAGAGCTGCCACAGCGGTGGGCGTGGGCGGTCATCCACTTGCTGCAAGGCGGCCAGTTCCTCGGCGTACTGGATTTCGGCGTGCTGGCGCAGTACGGTGTTGTCGATGTGCTGGGCCGCCGTGGTGGCAGCGGTGGTGGTGGCGGGTTTAGGCATGGGAAGCACTTTCGTCGGATAGGGCAGGGGGCAGGGCTTGGCGCAGTTGCACCACGAAGTCAAGCAGGGCCACAGCCTGGGGGTTGTCACATAAAGGGGCCGTCAGGGCGACGCTGGCTGCATCCGGCCTGCGCCACAGTTGGGCGAAAGCGGGCAGCTGGCAGTCACTCAGGCGGCGGGCGCAGCGGTGCAGGACCTGGAGGGCGTAGTGGTCCAGCTGCGCGCCCAACAGCACGGGCAGGCTTTGCAACACGCGGGCCGACAGGCGGGCCGACCACAGCGCAGCCGGGGGCTGCTGCGTATCCATTCTGCTTAGCAGGTGGGCCATTTGCCCGGGGGCCTGGGCGGCGGCATCGGCCAGCGTCTCCAGCCAGAAGGCTTCCTGCTCGGCAGCGGGCTGGGCTGCCAGCAAGCGGCTCCACAAAGAGGTGGCGGCGTATTCCAGGCGCTCGTCCTTCAGGGCTTTGGGTTGGCGCATGAGGGCCGTCAGCAGCGGCAGCCAGCGGGTATCGCGCTGCACTTCCAGGGCGCTGAACCAGCCTTGGCGCAGGGCGCTTTTCCAGTCGCTGTCCGCGCTCCAGGCCCAAAGTTGTTCAATGTTCAGGCCCAGCTGGTCTTGCCAGAACTGCAAGGGGGTCAGGGCCACGATTTGTTGCAACCACCAGGCCCTGGGGGCACGCAAATGGGCCGGGGGCTGTATCTGCAGGCCGGCGGCCTCCCAGGCGGGGTCGGCTTCCTGGGGCGGCTCAATCTGCCAATGGCGGGGGGCGGTCTGGCCCAGCGCGGTCTTTATTTTTTGCAACATGCCGGGCGGGGGCGCTACCGGCTGGAGCATGGCTTGCAGCCAGGTTTGCATGCGCTGGCTGTGGGCGGAGGCAGGCAGGCAAGACAGCAGGTTCAAGGCGGCAGCGCGCACCTCTTTGCTGCGGTCAGTCAGCAATTGCTCTAGCAGAGGCTCATCCTCTGCGCTCAAGCCGGTCGCCAGGGCCTGCACCATGGGCAGGCGCTCTTTGGCGGACAGTTCTTTCAAGCTGGCTGCCAGGCGGTCACGGGCCTGGCCGGGGTGTTGCTGGCGCTCCTGCTGCAACAGGGTCAGCCGCTGCTGGGCCGAGCCTTCCTGCCACGTCTGCTCGGCATCCGCGTCTTCCGTCACGCCTGCGGCATAGCCCCATTGGGGGTTGATGCCCCCCAGCCAGCGCCCGCGCTCGCCCAGAACCTGGGCCAGCCAGGGGCGCTGCGCTGTGTGGTAGCGGCCCTGCTCCAGGGCTGGGGGCAGCAAGGCCTCTGGCAGGCGCAACCCGGCCGCGCCCAGGCGCTGGTAAATCAAGGGCAGCAGCTCGGCTGGCCCATCGGCAAACTGCTGTTGCAACAAGGCCCGCAGTTGCGGATTCTGCACAGCGGGGCGGCGTTCCGGGGCAGCGGCTGGCAAGGGCTGCTGGCTGGCTGGCGCGGGTTGCCAGCCGCAGCGCTCCAGCGTCGTGGCTACGGCACTGGCCCGCAGCAATTGCTGGGCGGCGTTGTCGCTGGGTCGTTGGCAGGCGGCCAGCAAGGCCTGGTGGCTGGCACTGCTGGGGCTGACTGCCAGCAGGCTGGGTGCAATGGGCAGGCGCTGCACACCCACCTGGGCGGACTGCTGCAAGGCCGCATAGAGCTGGGCGCTGCTGCTCATGACGCGACTCCTTCGCAATGCCACAGTTTTTCCCAATGCTGCGCGTCTCTCGCCTGCCAGGCACTGAGCAGCGCCCAGCGCACCCCATCCCAGCGGCCAAACAAATGCATGGGGTGGCCACCGCTGTGCGCCAGCAACTGCCAGGCATCGCCCTCTTGCAGCTCCAGAGGAATCAACCTGGGCGGCTCTGCCCCTGTATTTGTATTTGTCTCTGACTCTGTATCTGTAACTTGCAGGCGGCTATGTATCCGCGCCTGCCATTGCCCCTCGGCCAAGAACACCTGGGCGTGGTAGCCCCACAAGGGCTGGGTAAGCTGCAACGGGTTGGCCGCCATGCGCTGGCTGAGGGTGTGCAAGGCATCCACTTGGGTATCTGCCAGGGCGGGAATGCTGGACTGCACCAGTTGGGGCAGGCTGTCTGGCCCCAGCACGGCACGCAGCGGTGCGGCGCTGGGGTAGTAATGCAAGGCGCAGTGGTAGCACTGGCCTGTGGCCCAGGCCTGCTCAAAACCCTGGCCAGCGCGGCTGTAGTCCAGCAGCCAGGCGATTTGCCCGCTGCGCAGGCCTTGCAGCCAGACCTGGCGCTCCAGCAAGCGCCCTTCGCGCTCCTGGGTGCTTTGGCCCAGCACCAGCCAGTCATCGGCCTGCGCGGGCGTTTGCGCCATCACCTCCGCCTTGTCCTGGGGCCAGCCCAGGGCGGCGGTCAGGTCGGCCCACTGGGGGGCTGGCAAGTGCGCGCGCTGGCCTGCGCCTTCCAGCAGCAACTGGATGTGCGCCAGGTGGGGCAGCAGCTCCTGGGGCTGGTAGGCCGATTGCGCCGCCTTGTGCAGCAGGGCCGCAACGCCGCTGGCCTGGGCATCCACCATGCGGGCGGCCATATGCCTGAATTGCTGGCGCAGGCCGCCGTCGCTGTCTGCCTGGGCCAGGCCTTTGCTCACCAAGTCCTGCATCCAGCGGCCCAGCTCTTGCAGGCCTTGCTCGGTTTTTTCCCAGCGGCCCTGCTCGCGCTGGGCTTTTTGGCGGGTGGCTTTGGCGGGGTCAACAGGGGTGGCCGGGGCGGCGGCCTTGGCGGCTTTTTTCTCGGCCTGGGCCTGGCGGCTGTCCAGCCAGGCCTGCACCCAATCTGGCACGGCCTCTTGCGCGGGCACTTGCTGCGTGGCGTACAGCAGCAGCAAAGCCAGGCTGTGCTTGCAGGGAAACTTGCGGCTGGGGCAGCTGCATTTATAGGCCAGGGGGGCAAGCGCCACCTGGGTTTGGTAAGGCTTGCTGCCACTGCCCTGGCATTCCCCCCACACCGCGCTGGCATCGCAGCCGGTGCGGGGCCAGCGCTGCACATTGGCCAGGCCCTTGGCGGCCTTGCTGGATGCCGCATCGGGCGAGAGCGATAAAACCTCCGCTTCAGTCGTGAAGTGGGTGGATGACACCTGAAGTCCCCTGTATGAAACAATCGGAAATCATAGCACTGTCCTATGGGGAAGGCGGTGTCGCCGTAAGAGGTGCAACTACCCCATCCGCCCACTATCCACCTGCCTGGCCAAAGCCGCTTCCAACAGCAGCGGCTCGGCATGCAGGCGGGCGGCCAATAGCTCGGCGCAGAGCACCGCCAGGCTAATGCCGCGCGCACCTAGGGCGGTTAGCGCCCATAGGCCAGGGGCTGGGGCAGGCACGGGGCCAACAATGGGCAAGCGGTCATGGCTGGCCAAGCGCACCTGCCCCCAGGTGGCCTGGCATTGCGGCTTGCCGGACGTAAAGCAAGGGGCCAAAGCCGCAGCGGTATGGGGCAGCAGGCTTTGCAGCTTGGCCAGATTGTGGGCATGGGCGCTGGCCTGCGCTTCAGGGGAAATGGGCAGCTCAGCCATATCGCGCTCAAAGGTGGAGCCCATCACCCATTGCAGCGGCTCTTGCCCTTGGGCTGGGCAAGGGATGTGGGGCACAAAATTACCTGCCCCATTCACGGCAAAGGGCGGCATGGCCTGCCGAGTTTCAGGCGTATGCAAGCCCAAGCTGACCTGCCCCCGCAAAGCTTGCAGCCGCCAATGCGCGGGCAGCCAAGTGCCGCTGGCCGCACCGGCGGCAATGATGGCGATATCACCTTGCGCCAGCTCTGCGCCTTGGGCATCTAGCGCCCGCCAACCACCTTGGGCACTGGGTTGCAATTGCTGCACTTGTTGCTGGCCGCAAAAATCAATACCAGCCTGCCCTAGCTGGGCGGCCACCAGCCGCCGGGGTATCAGCCAACCGGCCCAGGCATGCCACAGGGCAGCGTCTTGTGCCGTCAGGCCAGCGGCTTGGCGCTGCTCGGGGCTGGCGGGGCCGCTCCAGTCGGGGCTGATGGCTGGAGGAATCTGGCTGGCGGGGCTGCGCTCCAGCACTCCCGTTTGCATCCAGTCCTGCCCAGCCACACACAGCGCCTGCAAGCGCGGCAGCAAAGCCCGCAAGCCCGCCCGCGACAGGCGCGAGAGCGAACAATCATCCGGCGACACATGCGGGCAGAACAAGCCGGCAGGCAAGCCCGAAGCCCCATCCGCTGGCGCAGCGCCCGCCCCCAGCACCGTCACCCGCCAACCGCGCTGCGCCAAGCTATAAGCCACGGCGCTACCCGCCAGCCCCGCGCCCAGCACCAAGGCATGGCCGGAGGTGGCCGCTACGGGAGGGGTATGGCGCAGCTGCCAAGGCGGGTCAAATCGGACACATAAACCAGCACACAGCCCCGCGTTGGGCTGGCTGGGCTGTAACTGCCAGCCGCTGGCAGCCAGCACCTGCGCCAATGCGAGCGCATCTGCATCAGCCGCCGCCAGCAATTGGCTGCCACGCTGAACATGGCGCAGCAAGGGTTTGAGGGCATGGGGCGCTAGCCAGGGGCGCAGCCCAGCCCCCAGCAGCAGGCTATCGGCCAGCATCTGCTCTTGGCGCAGCAGGCGGGGGCAATCCCCTAGCCAAAGGGTGAGTTGGAAAGTGCTGGTGCTTGCGCTCTCCCCACTATCCAAGCTGATGCGGTGTACGCCGGGCAGCAGCCCCTTGAGCTGCCCCTGCCAGGCGGCAGGGGCTTGTTGCTGCAACGCCTGGGCATCTGCCAGCCACAGCACATAGTGCAGCCGCTGCGGGATGTTCAAAGAAGAAGCGGAAGAAGTGTTTTGTACGGCGGCGTACAGCGCCAGCAGGTGATGCGGCTGGCCGCTGACATCCAGCACCCGCCATTGCCGCTGCCCCGCCCAGGCAGCCGTGAGGGGAAGCAGCCAGGGCGGCAGGCTCATTCCCAGCGCTCTTGGTAAGAGAACATGGGCAGCCGCCATTTCCAACGGATAGCCGCCAGGCGAAAAGCCAGCCCCCCCGCAAAGCACACGGCAATGCTGATGTTGTGATTCACCTGGAACACCTCCAGCGCCCAGTACAGCAGGCACACGGCCAGGGAAACGCTGGCATACAGCTCGCGCCTGAACACCACGGGCACTTGGTTGCACAGCACATCACGCACAATGCCGCCGCTGATGCCCGTCAGCATCCCCGCCATGATGACCACAATGCGCGGATAACCATGCTCCAGCGCCACCGAGCAACCAATCAGGGAAAAAGCAATCAAGCCCATCGCATCCAGCAGCAAAAACACCTGCTTCAAATGCCGCATATAACGCGCCACCACCGTCGTCAGCAGGCCAGCGCCTATCACTAGATAGACGTATTCAGGGTGCTGCGTCCAGCCAATCGGGTAATGGCCTAGCACTACATCGCGAATCGTGCCGCCGCCCAGGGCGGTGACAAAGGCAATGACCACCACGCCAAAAATATCCATCCTGCGCCGCCCAGCGGCCAATGCGCCAGACATGGCCTCTGCCGTGATGGCCAGCAGGTAAATCACCAGCATCATGCTGATTTGGGAGAGCTGAAAAGACTCCAGCAAAGAGGTAGAGGGAAGCATGAGGGGCTGGAAAATAGGCGTTCATTAAAATTTATTCTTAAACACCAACTATTTTAGTCTGCTCCTAGCTATGCCCACCATCCCCATCCTCCCTGCCGCCCATGATGGCCCCACCCTGGGCCAAGCCCCCAAAGACGTGCAGCACTACATGCGCACAGGCACTTTGCAGCTTTCAGCGCTGCCCCCTTTAAGCCTGTATGTGCACCTGCCCTGGTGCATCAAAAAATGCCCGTATTGCGATTTCAACTCCCACGGCTGGGGGCAAGAGCAAGGGGCGCTGCCTGAACAAACCTATCTGCAAGCCCTGTTTGCTGACCTGGAGGCCAGCCTGCCCCTCATCTGGGGGCGGCCCGTGTACAGCGTCTTTATCGGTGGGGGCACGCCCAGCTTATTCAGCCCGCAGGCCGTGGCAGATTTAATCAGTGGCCTGCGCGCCCGTCTGCCGCTAGAGGCAGGTTGCGAAATCACGCTAGAGGCCAACCCAGGCACCTTTGAGGCGCAACGCTTTGCCGCCTTTGCCGACGCGGGGGTGAGCCGCCTGTCCATTGGCGTGCAAAGTTTTAATGACCGCTTTCTGCAAGCCCTGGGCCGTGTACACAGTGCCGAGCAGGCCAAAGCCGCAGTGGCAGAGGCGGCCAAGTCCTTCGAGACTTTTAACCTAGACATCATGTACGCCCTGCCCGGGCAAACGGTGCAAGACCTGCAAAGCGACTTGGCACAGGCCCTGGCCTTTGCCCCGCCGCATCTATCGGTGTACCACCTGAGCATTGAGCCTAATACCTACTTCGCCAAGCACCCGCCTGCCAACCTGCCCGAGGACGACAGCGCCTACGCCATGCTGGATGCCATTACCGAGGCCGCAACCAGCGCAGGCATGGCGCGTTATGAGGTATCTGCCTACGCCCGTGCGGGGCATGAATGCCTGCACAACCGCAATTACTGGCAGTTTGGCGATTACCTGGGCATAGGCGCGGGGGCGCACAGCAAGCTGAGTTTTGCCCACCGCATCACCCGCCAGGTACGGCTGCGCGACCCGCAGCGCTATATGCAGGCGGCGCTGCAGGGGCGGCCCCTGGCCAGTGATGAGGAGGTGCGCCGCAAAGACTTACCGTTTGAGTTCATGCTCAACGCCCTGCGCCTGCGCGAGGGCTTTGCGCTCAAGGATTTTTTAGAGCGTACCGGCCTACCCCCCAGCAGCATTGCCACCCCGCTGGAGCAAGCCACCCGCCTGGGCCTGCTGGAATGCAGCGCCGAGCACTACCGCCCCAGCACGCGGGGCTTTGATTTTTTAAGTGATTTACAGGCGCTGTTTTTACCGGATTAGGCCAGCCAAGGGCCAAGCCGCCGCCAGCGCCTTACGCGCCCTTACGTCCTAGGCGCTAGGCGGCACATAACCCGCCACCGCATCCGCCCCATCGCCAAAAAAGTGGCTTTCCATCTGCTTGGCCAGGTATTGGCGGGCGCGGGCATCGGCCAGGTTCAGGCGGTTTTCGTTGACCAGCATGGTCTGGTGGCGTAGCCAGTCAGCCCAGGCTTGCTTGCTCACGCTTTGGTAGATGCGCTTGCCCAATTCGCCAGGATAGGGGGGCTGGGCCAGACCTTCGGCCTCCTGACCGAGTTTTACGCATTGCACCATTCTTGCCATGATTTTTTCCTTCTGATGTGTGGTTGTCGTTGTGGTTGGGGGACTAGGGTTTACGCCGTTTGCAGCAGGCGAGCAATCAGTGCCCCTTCTGCCGGGGCTGCCAGAGGCACGCGCACGCGCACGGGGTTGCCGGGGGCGACTTGCACAGGTTCACCGTCCAGGTTGAACATTTGTTCCAGCTTCAAGGTGCGGTTGCCGCTGGGGTGGATGACTTCAATCGTGTCGCCCACGGCAAAGCGGTTCATGGTTTCAATTTCTGCCATGCCGCTATCACTGTCGTAGCCGCGCACCTGGCCGACGTAGTGGCTGCGCTGCAAAACGCTGGTGCCAGTTTCGTAGTTTTGGTAATCGTTGGCCGGGCGGCGCTCCAGCAGGCCGCCGGTGTAGCCGCGGTTGGCCAGGCTTTCCAGCTCGGTGATGAGGTGGGGGTTGAAGGGGCGGCC
>CAZMMM010000021.1:0-13035 GCA_964567385.1 uncultured Comamonas sp. | reverse complement strand
CCAATGCGCCGATATGCTCGCCAGAAATCAGCTTGGGCAGGTATTTGGCTTTTTGCGCTTCGTTGCCGTTGCGGTTGATCTGGTTGACGCACAGGTTGGAGTGCGCCCCGTAAGACAAGCCCACCGAGGCGCTAGCGCGCGAGATTTCTTCCATCGCCACCATGTGCGCCAGGTAGCCCATGTCTGCGCCGCCGTACTCCTCGCCCACGGTGATACCCAGCACGCCCAGGTCACCCATTTTTTGCCACAGGTCGGCGGGAAAGAGGTCGCTGTGGTCGATTTCAGTAGCGCGGGGGGCAATCTCTGCCTGGGCAAAGTCACGCACAGCATCGCGCAGGGCATCAATGTCTTCGCCGAGTTGGAAGTTCAGGCCGGGGAGGTTGGTCATGGGGAGGCTCCTTAAGAGAGGTGTGGGAGGTTGGAATAAAAATTAGAACGTATCAAGCGCGCCGAACGTGCCGAACAGGTTTTAGCGCCCAGAGATGCCGGGGCGGTCGTAAATCGCCATCAGGGTGCAGTTCATGCTGGCCACCAGTTTTTCCTGGCCGTTGTCAATGGCGAAGGCTTTGCCCTCGGTCACGACCACGGTGCGCCCAGGTTTGAGCACCCGCCCTTCGCAGCGAAAGCGCTGGCCTTTCGCAGGCGCAAGCAGGTTGATTTTGAATTCGATGGAAAGCACCCCCGCCTCAGCAGGCATGACGCTAAAGCCCGCATAGCCGCAGGCCGAGTCCAGCGCGGTGGACATCATTCCCGCGTGGATAAAGCCATGCTGCTGGGTCAGCGGCTCTGCCCAGTCAAAGCACAAATCCACCGCGCCATGCTCGATGCGCGTGAGTTCTGCGCCCAGGGTGTGCATTGCGCCTTGCTGGGCAAAGCTGGTGCGGATGCGCTCAATCTGCGCTGCGTCCAATGGGGTCATGGGGTTCTCCTTACTACTTATCTAGGTGCGTATTTTTATTGACCTTTACGTAAACGTCAACTATGGCGATTATGGAACCTCTACAGGCTTGGCGGCACGTGGGCTGGCGCTTTTGCCTGCTGTTTTGCGGACGTTATCGCTGGCGGCTTTGTTTTGTAGCTTGTGCAGCAGGGTTTGGGCTTCTTTTTCTTGGCTGCGCACCTCGTCCAGGGTGATTTGCAGGTCGGCCATGCGCTCTTCCAGTTGCTGGCGGTGGCCGGCAAGCACTTGCAAAAATTTTTCCAGCTGCATGCCGGTATCACGCGGGCTGTCGTATAGCTCGATGATTTCCTTGGCCTCGTTCAGCGACAGCCCTAGCCGCTTGGCGCGTAAAGTGAGCTTGAGCCGCGTGCGGTCACGGTTGCTATAAACGCGGGTACGCCCGCCTGCGCCCTCGCGCCGGGGCTGGAGCAGGCCCATGTCTTCATAAAAGCGAATGGCGCGGGTGGTCAGGTCAAATTCCTTGGCCAGGTCGCTGATGCTGTATTCAGCCGCTGTCTTGTATGCAGGTTTCATGCCATGATTATTGACGTTAACGTTAACGTCGCTCAAGTCAGCGCTGTGCTGGTTTCCCCCTACCCCTGTTGATTTCACTCGGTGGCTGTATGCAGTTTGATGGCATTCTTTTTGATTGTGATGGTGTCCTGGTCGATAGCGAGGGCATCACCAACGATGCTTTACGGCAGATGCTCAATGCCAGCGGCTGGGCCATTGGCCGCCAGGAATGCATGCGCATCTTTATCGGCAAAACCGTGCGCAGCGAGGCAGAGCGCATCGAGCGCGAAACCGGCCAGCCCCTGACGGACGAATGGATGGCCCGCTTCTACGCCCTGCGCGATGAGGGTTTGCATGCCCATTTGCAGCCCATAGAAGGGGCCGTGGCCGCCGTGCAGCAATGCCACCAACTGCTGGCAGGGCGTGTTGCTGTGGCCAGTGGGGCAGACAAGCCCAAGGTGGTGATGCAGCTGAAGAAGGTTGGGCTGTTTGCGCTGTTTGACCCGCATATCTTCAGCGGCCATGACCTGCCACGCAGCAAGCCCTACCCCGACGTGTACCTGGCAGCCGCCGCCTCTTTGGGTCTGGATGCACGGCGCTGCCTGGTAGTGGAAGACACCGTGCAAGGCGTACAAGCGGGCGTAGCTGCCGGAGCCACTGTGTGGGGCTATTGCCCTGATGTGCCCAACCACCACACCAGCCCCCAGGCCTTGCTGGATGCTGGGGCGGTGCGCATTCTGAGCAGCATGGCCACGCTACCCGATAGTCTGCGTTCATAGTCATCTCCCCTCGCTTTGAGTAATTGCTTCCAGCCGCAAGGGGAGGTTGACTATTTGCGCCGGTGTTTTCCCTTGGTTTTCCGTTGTTTCTACGGCCTGCGCTGGCAACGTAAGAAAGTTGTAAGCCTAAAGAAAATGATGCCCCCTATGGCAACAGGGTTGCTGCGGCTACGGCCCTGGTACTGCTGCCTGTGATGCATTCCGCACCCTCTTAATTCCCGAAGGAGGACTGACCAACCTACACCCCCCACCGCCCCCAGACGCTCAGCCACAGGGGCAAAAAAATTAATATTCAGGAGACAAGTATGCTCAAAGAGCTAACGGAAAAAGACCACGCCTATTGGCGGGCAAACGTAAAATTAATTGCCATATGCCTAAGTATTTGGGCTTTGGTTTCTTATGGATTTGGTATTTTACTGCGCCCCTTATTAATGGGCATCAAAATTGGCGGTGCTGACCTGGGCTTCTGGTTTGCCCAGCAAGGCTCTATCTATACCTTTTTAGTGCTTATTTTCTTCTACGCCTGGCGCATGAACAAGCTAGATAGAGAATATGGTCTGGAGGAATAATCATGAGCCAGTTCTGGATTAACTTTAGCTTTGTGATTGGCTCTTTTGTTATCTACACGGTGATTGCGCTGTGGGCCAGGGCCAAATCTACCCGAGAGTTTTATATTGCTGGCGGTGAAGTTCACCCCATTATGAATGGCATGGCCACGGCGGCAGACTGGTTGTCAGCGGCCTCCTTCATCTCGGTGGCTGGCCTGATTTCGGTGGGCTACGTCAACTCCTCATTCATCATGGGCTGGACGGGTGGTTATGTGCTGCTGGCTACCTTGCTGGCTCCGTACATGCGCCGCTTTGGTGCTTACACCGTGCCAGATTTTGTGGGTAAACGCCACGGCACCAAAACCGCCCGTGTGGTGGCAGTGGTGTGCTTAATCATCATCTCGCTGACCTATGTGATTGGCCAGATGACCGGCGCTGGCGTGGCCTTCTCGCGCTTCCTGGAGGTTAGCAGCACCAACGGTTTGCTGATTTCCTCGGTGGTGGTGTTCTTCTACGCTGTGTTGGGCGGCATGAAGGGCGTGACCTACACCCAGGTGGCGCAATACATCGTGCTGATTCTGGCCTTCACCATTCCTGCGGCCTATCTGTCCATGATGCTGACCGGTCACATGCTGCCGCAAACAGGTTTCGTCGGCACGCACACCGCCTCTGGCATGCCCATGCTGGAAAAGCTCAACGCTGTGGTGCGTGACCTGGGCTTCCAGGATTACACCGCCGACGTGAGCAACAAGTGGAATATGTTCCTCTTCACGCTGACGCTGATGGTCGGTACCGCTGGCCTGCCCCACGTCATCATCCGCTTCTTCACTGTGCCTAATATTCAAGACGCACGCTGGTCGGCTGGCTGGGCGCTGGTGTTCATCGCCTTGTTCTACACCACAGTGCCATCCCTGGCTGCCATGGCTCGCCTGAACCTGCTGGAAACCGTGTACCCCCAAGGCACTGACAAACCCGCTCTAGCCTATGACGAGCGCCCCGAGTGGTTCAAAACCTGGGAGCAAACCGGCCTACTGAAAGTCGATGACAAGAACAAGGATGGCCGCATCCAGTTCTACAACGATGGCAATAAGGCTTTTGCCGAACAACGACATCCTGGTGCTGGCTCTGCCCGAGGTGGCCAATATGCCTGGCTGGCTGATTGGCCTGATGGCTGCGGGTGGTATTGCGGCTGCACTATCCACCGCATCGGGTCTGTTGCTGGCGATTTCCTCAGCCATCAGTCATGACTTGTTGAAGAACACGCTAACACCGAATATTTCGGAGAAAACCGAGATGTTCTATGCCCGCCTGTCCATGACGGGGGCAATTTTGGTGGCCACCTGGTTAGGACTAAATCCACCAGGCTTTGCAGCGCAAACGGTGGCGCTGGCCTTTGGCATGGCGGCGGCCACCCTGTTCCCGGCACTGATGATGGGCATCTTCGTCAAGCGCGTGAACAACAAGGGCGCGGTGGCTGGCATGATTGCAGGTGCGGTGCTGACCATTGGCTACATCTTTATGTACCTGGGCTGGTTCTTCATCCCTGGCACCAATACCTTCCCCAATACACCTGAGCACTGGATTATGGGCATCTCACCCCTGTCCATCGGCTGCATTGGTGCGCTGACGAACTTCTTGGTGGCCGTTGGCGTGTCCCTGGCAACCGAAGAGCCCAGCGAGGAAATCCAGGAAATGGTACGCCGCGTGCGCTACCCCTAAGCAGCAGGGCCTATGGGTGTGGCAACCGTGCTTGACCTGAAAACCAGGCCTGCAACACCCGGCCCCAGCCGCTTGCACTGCTAAACTGAAAAAACCCATGGGCTTTCTACGGAAAGCCCATTTTTATAACAACAACAGGGAGAGACAAGGCATGATTTGGAATTTGCTAGGCGTTTTTATTATTGGCCTATGCAGCGGCGCTTTTGCCTATATGCTGTATCGCCTGAGTAAAGGGCGGCTGCCCAAATGGATTATTCCACTGGGGGCAGCAGCCGGTATGTTTATCTACTTGGCTTATTACGATTACCAGTGGTTTGATTTCAAAAAAAGCCAATTACCCGCCGACAGCTTTATTTATGGCGAGCAACGCCAGCAAGATTTTTTCAAACCCTGGAGCTATATCGCTCCGGCTGTTAGTCAGTTCAGTGTTTTTGACGGCCAAATCAAAGAACAAAACCACGAAGGGGCGCGGATTGTGGAATACCAGGAGTACCGTTTCTTCAAAGACCCCACCGAGCGCATGCAGGTGTACCAGCATGTGCTCAACTGCCGCCTGCAAGAGCGCGTGGTCATAGGCCCCATACGAACCACCGGCTTGGGCAGCGGCAGCGCCTCCAAACAGCCCCAAACCCAGGCCTTAAACACTGACGACCCTATGCTGGCCAAGCTGTGTTTTTAAAGCCTGCCAGCCCTGAAAGGCAAGCACCATGCCCACCAGCCGCCGCAACCAACGCACTGAAAAACTGCTTGCCCTGTTTGTACTGGGCTGGCTGTTGTTGAGTTTTCCGCTGTTCAGCATTTGGGACCGCCCGGTGCTGATAGGGGGGTGGCCGCTGCTGCCGACTGCCGCCTACGCTATCTGGCTATTGCTGGTGGTAGTGCTAGCCTGGTTGATGGAGCGCCCCAGCCCTGAAGATAGCGCCGCCCCCAGTGACGCTGAGGAGCAGCCATGAATGCCGTGCTGGTGTTTGGCGTGTCCCTGGCCTATCTGGGGCTGTTGTTTGTCGTGGCCTATTGGGGCGACCAGCGTGCTGCGCGGGGGCAATCGCTTATCAACAACGCCTGGGTGTATGCCCTGTCTTTAGGGGTGTATTGCACGGCCTGGACGTACTTTGGCAGCGTGGGGCAGGCAGCCAGCCGTGGGCTGTGGTTTCTGCCCACCTATTTAGGGCCAACGCTGGCCATGATTTTGGGCTGGGTGGTGCTGCGCAAAATGGTGCGCATTGCCAAAGCGCAGCGCATTACCTCGATTGCCGACTTTATCGCCAGCCGCTACGGCAAAAGCCGCTTGCTGGCGGTGTGCGTCACCCTGATTGCCATTGTGGGCGTGCTGCCCTATATCGCCTTGCAGCTCAAGGCCGTGTCTGAGGCTTATGGGCTGCTCACCCACCCCCTGGGGCATCAGGCCAGCGGAGCCAGCCATTGGAGCCGCGACGGCACGTTCTACCTGGCCTTGCTGCTGGCGGGTTTCACCATGGTGTTTGGTACACGCCATCTGGACACTACCGCCCGCCACGAAGGCATGGTGGCGGCGATTGCCTTTGAATCTTTGGTCAAGCTGCTGGCGTTTTTGGCAGTGGGGCTGTTCGTTACCTACGGCCTGTTTGCAGGCTTTGACGATATTTTTAGCCAAGCCATGGCACGTACTGATTTACAGCCCCTGCTGCAACTGGAACAGGGCACAGCCTTTGCCTGGCCGCACTGGTTCAGCATGATTGTGCTGGCCATGCTGGCGGTAATCGTGCTGCCACGCCAGTTCCAAATCATGGTGGTGGAAAACGTGCACGAGCGCCACCTGCGCCGGGCGGTGTGGGTGTTTCCCGCCTATTTGCTGGCCATCAATATCTTTGTGCTGCCCATTGCCTTGGGCGGCTTGCTCTACTTTGACGGCCTGGGGGATGGCCTTGGTGCAGGTATGAACCCCGATAGCTTTGTGCTGTCGCTACCGCTGGCGCAGGGGCAATCGGCGCTGGCGCTGCTGGTGTTTATTGGTGGCCTGTCTGCCGCAACCAGCATGGTGATTGTGGAGAGCATTGCCGTCGCCACCATGGTCAGCAACGAGCTGGTGCTGCCCCTGCTGCTGCGCTGGGGGGCAGCGCAGGGCAGCCCGGCCATTAGCCGCATTGTGCTGAACATTCGCCGCGCCACCATCTTGCTGTTGCTACTGCTGGGCTATGCCTACTTTCACATCGTGGGCGAGGCTTACGCCCTGGTCAGCATTGGCCTGGTCAGCTTTGCCGCTGTGGCGCAGTTTGCCCCCGCCGCCCTGCTGGGCATGTATTGGCCGCAAGGTACGCGCCTGGGCGCTTTGGGCGGCTTGTTGCTGGGCTTTGCGATTTGGGTCTATACGCTGATGCTGCCCTCTTTGGCCCAGTCGGGGGCGGTGCCGGGGCTGGATGCCAGCTTTGTCACCCAAGGGCCTGCGGGCATGGCCTGGCTGCGCCCCGAAGCCTTGTTTGGCCTGACGGGGTTGGATGCCCTGAGCCACTCCCTGTTCTGGAGCTTGCTGGCCAATACCGCTGCCTACGTGCTGCTGTCGCTATGGCGAGCGCCCCAGGCACGCGAGACCAGCCAAGCGCTGATGTTTGTCCGTGCCAGCGCCGGGCGGCAGCCGGTGTTTTGGCGCGGCGAGGCACGGGTGCAAGACCTCTACCAGCTTTGCCAGCACTTTTTAGGCGATGAGCGCAGCGCCGACATCTTCTCGCGCTACCGCCAGCGCCACGGCGGGGAGTTGCCCAGCCTGGCCGATGCCGGTTTTGTCAGCCATATCGAAACCAAGCTGGCAGGGGCTGTGGGCGGGGCATCAGCGCGGCTGCTGGTGGCCTCGATTGCTAAGGAAGAGGCGCTGACCACCACCGATGTGCTCAAAATGCTGGAAGAAGCCTCGCAGCTACGCGCCTACTCCCGCGCTCTCGAAGAAAAATCCCAATCCCTGGAGGAAGCCACCGCCCAACTGCGCGAGGCCAACGCCCAACTGCAAAGCCTGGACCGCATGAAGGATGACTTTATGTCCTCTGTCACCCACGAGCTGCGCACGCCGCTGACCTCCATCCGCGCCCTGGCCGAGCTGATGCTGGATAGCCCCGACATGCCCCCCGAGCAGCACCAGCAGTTCGTCGGCATCATTGCGCAGGAAAGCGAGCGCCTGTCGCGCCTGGTCAACCAAGTGCTGGACTTGGCCAAAATCGAATCCGGCCACGCCGAATGGCATAACACCGAGGTTGATATCAGCGCCTTGCTGCACCAAGCCGCCGCCACCACTGCCGAGCTGTTTCGCAACGCGGGCTGCACCTTGGAAGTTGAAGCCACGCCCAGCGCCCCATTAGCCCCGTTATGGGCTGACCCCGACCGCATCCAGCAGGTGCTGCTGAACTTGCTGTCTAACGCGGCCAAGTTTTCCCCACGCGGGCGGGGGCAGGTGCAGATGCGCTTGCAAGACCTTGGCCATGAGGTGCGCGTTACCGTGCAAGACAACGGCCCCGGCCTTAGCACAGAGGAGCAAGCCCGCGCCTTTGACAAATTCCGCCAACTCGGCGATGCCCGCGACCGCCCCCAGGGCACGGGCTTGGGGCTGCCCATTTGCCGCCAAATCGTTGAGCATTTGGGCGGGCAGATGTGGATAAACTCCCAACCAGGAGCGGGCGCTTGCTTTGGCTTTAGCCTGCCGCGCACAGCCGCCCCCAACACTGCAAAGCAGGAGACAAGCCATGACTAAAAAAACCATTTTGATTGCCGACGACGAGCCCAATATCGTCATTTCCCTGGAGTTTCTGCTCCAGCGCGAAGGTTATGAAGTACTCATTGCCCGCGATGGCCAAGAGGCGCTAAACAGCATCCGCACCCACCGCCCCGACCTGGTGCTGCTGGATGTGATGATGCCCCACCTCAGCGGCTTTGAAGTCTGCCAGGCCGTGCGTGCCGAGCCCGATTTGCAGAGTGTGCGCATCATCATGCTGACCGCCAAAGGCCGCGCCGCTGACCTGGCCAAGGGCACGGCCTTGGGTGCAGATGCCTACACCACCAAGCCCTTTTCCACCCGCGACCTAGCCGCGCAAATTGCACATATGCTGCAAACCGAGCGCAGCGCCAGCGCCTAACCCCATCCACCACCACAGAAGCAGGAGCTTTGCCATGCAACGCGCCCAACGCGAGTTACTCCTGGCCGCCGCTGCCGCCGCCCTGGGGCTGGGGCTGTGGCTGGCCCTCACCCTAGGTCTGGCCACCCTGGCCCTGCCCAGCGCCCAGCGCACGCAGTGGCAGGCGCTGCTGGCCAGCATCAGCCCCCTGCTGGTGCTGGCATGGCTGCTGGGCAGCCTCGGCTTGCTGGCCGTATGGCGGCGCTGGCTGCAACCGGCGCAGCGCAGCTTGGCGCAACTGGCCGAGCACACCCGCGTGGCCATCAGCCACCGTGGTAAGGGCTTTCCGCCCACCAGCTACCCACCAGCACAAATGCTGGGGCAGGCCATTGCCGACCTGGCCAGCCAGCGCGACCAGCTGCGCGACGATATGGACGCGCAAGTGCGCCAAGCCAGTGGCCGCCTGCAACAGGAAAAAGAACGCCTGGCCGCTCTGCTAGCCGAACTGCCGCAATGTGTGCTGGTGTGCAATCTGGAAGGGCGCATCCTGCTCTACAACCAACTGGCCCAGCAGCTAGCCAACCCCCAGCAAGGCACCAATATCGGCATTGGCCGCAGCATTGAAGGGCTGCTAGACCGCCAGCTGGTCGAGCATGCCTTGCAGCGCGTAACCCAGCAACTAGAGCGCGGCACGGCCAACCCTGCTACCCACTTCATCACCCACACCCTGGCGCGGCAGTTGCTGCGCGTGCAGATGAGCCCCGTACTCTCGCAAGAGTCGGCCCGCCCCAGCATGACCGGCTTTGTGCTGCTGCTGCAAGACGTAACCCACAGCTTTGCCCAAGAGGCCGAGCGCGACCACCTGCTGCACAGCCTGACCGAGGGCAACCGCGCCAGCCTGGCCGCCATCCGCGCCGCTGTGGAAATGCTGGGCTATGACGACATCCCTGCCCCCATGCGCCAGCGCTTTTTAGACGTGGTGCAAGAAGAAACCACCCGCATGAGCGAGCGTATCGACACCCTGGCCAGCCGCGCTGCCGAAGAAGTCAACACCCGCTGGCCGCTGGAAGACATGCTGGGCGATGATTTTCTGGCCGCCGCGCAGCATCACCTGCACAGCCAGCTCCAACTGCCCATACAGCACGAAGCCTGCCCGCCTGACTTATGGCTGCGCGTGGATGGCTACTCCCTGCTGCAAGCGCTGGCCTACCTGGGCCAGCGCTTGGCGCAAGAGTACGAAGTACCCAAGCTCAACCTGCGCCTGCAAGCAGCCGATAGCCAACGCGCCCACCTGGACCTGATCTGGAGCGGCCAGGCCATGAGCACCGAAACCGTGATGAGCTGGGAGATGGACAACCTGGAAATCAGCGGCGAGCGCAGCACCTTGACGGTACGCGACATCGTCACCCGCCACGACGGCGAACTATGGTTTGAGCGCGACCGCGCCAGCCACACCGGCTTTCTGCGCTTTCTGCTGCCGCAGGGCCATGCCCAAACCACTCCAAGCCAAGGCCAAAGCACACCCAATACAGCCACCAACGCGGCAGCCAGCCCCAGCGCCCCCGCCCTGCACCTGGGCAGCACCCCCATCGACAGCCGCCCCGAGTTCTACGACTTTGACCTGTTCCAGCACCAGGAGCCAGACAGCGATTTGGACGACCGCCCCCTCTCCAGCCTGCGCTACACCGTGTTTGATACGGAAACCACCGGCCTTAACCCCTCTCAGGGCGACCAAATCATCCAGATTGGCGCAGTGCGCATCGTCAACGCCCGCCTGCTGGCGCAAGAGAGTTTTGACCAACTGATTCACCCTGGGCGCGATATTCCCGAGGCGGGCATCCCCATCCACGGCATCACCCCCGATATGGTGGCCAACCAGCCGCGCATTGAGGCCGTGCTGCCCCAGTTCCACCGCTTCGCGCAAGACAGCGTGCTCGTCGCCCACAACGCCGCGTTTGATATGAAGTTTCTACAACTGCTGGAAAAGCGCACCGGCGTAGAGTTCCGCCAGCCCGTGCTGGATACCCTGCTGCTGTCTGCTGTGGCCCACCCCCACCAAGACTCCCACCGCCTAGAAGCCCTGGCCGAGCGCTTTGGCGTGACTATTTTTGGCCGCCACACCGGCCTGGGCGATGCCATGGTCACAGCGCAGGTGTGGCTGCAACTTATCCCCCAATTAGAGGCCCTGGGCATCCACACCCTGCGCCAAGCGCGTGAGGCAGCGCAGCAAACCTACTATGCGCGGCTGAAGTATTGAGGGGGTAATTTTTGCGATAGCAAGCATCCTTTCCTCCTTGGGGAATTGCCTTACATCCTTACTGTAACGCGGCGGTGTTCTTCTCGCAAACGCAAGGGGCGCCCTCTCCCAGCACGGCGAACAAAAAAACCGCGTAACCCCCTGAGAGGCCACGCGGTGAAAAGGCTGAAGCCTTGGACGAAAACTTATTTATTTAGCTTGCTTGCGACGGCGCATGCTGAAAGCACCCATACCAGCGCTCAACAAGCTCAGCAGGCCCAGGCCAGCGAGGTTCAGCGTAGGAATGGCTGCAGGTGCAGCTACTGGGACAGTGATTTGCACGGATTGCGTCACCGGGGCAGCCGCCAGATAGTCGTCATCGCAGGGTTGGCTGGCCTCGATGTAGCTGACGAGCAGATCTGCAGCTTGTATTTAATTCGCCTAATCCCAAATACTCAACCCAAATAATATAAAAACAAAATTTTAAATAAAAAATCAAAATTAATAGAGTGGCCGCTGTTATTTTTAACCTCAAGCGTTGCTCTGTGCCTTTAGGGCTTGCATGTGTATTGGCTTGCAAGCCTGCCAAGCGCTCTGGTGCATCCATCAAAGCAGAAAGAAAAATAATCGGAATGTGCGCCGTTGAAAGGTTGGCCTTCAACTGGCGAGCCACCGCAATGCCGCTACGGCCTGGCATACACACATCCAGCAAAATCAAATCAGGCTGCAAAACTAAGGCCCGCGCATAGCCCTGATCACCCTGGGTGGCCACACTCACCCGATACGTGGTGCCACGCAAGGCCGCAACCAAGAGACGAAGCTGGTCAAGGTTGTCATCAATGATGAGCAGGTGGGCTGGGGCGTACTGGTGTAGGTTGGTGGGTTGATCGGGTTGCATTGCGGCGATATTGGCCTAGGTTGTAAAAAAGCCATCGTCATGGGACTCTTTGCTAATTGTGGCGCGAAAAAACACTGCAAGAGGGGCTATAGCTTCAAAAATTGTAGCGAACCCCAGACACTCCAATAACAAACCTCTCGTTTTCAATTGTTTTCAATAAAAACCAAAATAAATCATAAAAAACCAAAAGAAAAAAATAGCCAGCTCTGTACCAATTGGACATCCATTCATCCAGTTTCATGAAAGATGTCAGCATACAAGCCCCCTCCCGTGTCCGACCGAATCTATCAGTTGCGAATTTTCATTCAGATTGCCGAGACCGGAAGCTTTGTAGGCGCAGCGCGCGCACTGAAAATCCCTCCGGCCACAGTTTCAGCAGCCATCCGGATGCTGGAAAGCGAGCTGGGCATACGTTTGCTGCACCGCACCACCCGGCAGGTTGACCTGACGCACGACGGGCAGCGGGTACTCCCCATGGCGCGCAAAATCACCGGCGACCTGGATGAGATGTATCACCTGCTCAAGAGCGACGAGCAAAGGACTACTGGCCGACTTCACATCGGTGTGCCCAACCGCATCGTCTGGCACCTGATTGCCCCCACACTGCCTTTGTTTCTACAAAAACACCCAGAGCTGGAGCTGCGTTTTAGCCACTACAACCAAGGTTTTGAACCGCTTGATGATGGGGTGGATGCCGTGCTCCACGTAGGCACGCTGCACAACGACTCTCTGGTGCATAAGCCACTAGGCATGCTTGAGCGGGTCAACTGCGCCAGCCCCGGTTATCTGGCGGCCAACACCGTGCCCAACCACCCGGACGAGCTGGCCCACCATTGGGCCGTAGGTTATTTGCCAGCCCCAGGGGCAGACCCTAGCGACTGGAGCCTCACCGACACATCGGGCGCAGCGCTGTCGATTCCAATGCGCCACCGCGTTGCTGTCAGCGACACAGACAGCCACCTGGCCTGCTGCCAGGCCGGCCTCGGGCTGATCCAGGCGCTGCGCCTTGACGTGGAGCCACTGCTAGCCCAAGGCACGTTGGTAGAGGTGCTGCCACAGTGGCCTGCAACACCGCTGCCCGTGGCAGCCCTTTACCCACACCGCCACCAGCAATCGCGCCGCCTGGCCGCCTTTCTCCACTGGTTTGAGGCACTGCTGCAAAAAGCCATGGCGTAAATGTGCACAGCGCCTTGGCCTAAGCAGAGGTTGGCTGCAAGGCTGAAGTATTGAGATGCTACACATCCAGCACCAGGCGCGAGCCGGTGCAGCGTGAGACGCAGGTCATCATGGTTTTGCTGGCCTCACGCTCTTTCTTGGAGAGGATGC
>CAZMMM010000020.1:0-13136 GCA_964567385.1 uncultured Comamonas sp. | reverse complement strand
TGACCAGGCGCCAATCTGGGGTGGGCAGGCCTTCAAAGCGCCAGATGCGCTTGGTCATCACCTTATCCATCCCCATGCTGGAAGCCATCACGCCTGAGCCGGTGTAGGGAATGCCTTGCAGCTCTAATGCGCCCTGCACAGTACCGTCTTCACCATAGCGCCCATGCAAGGCGATAAAACAGCGGCTATAACCTTGGGCCTTGAGTTGCTCCAGGGGCTGCTCAGCAGGGTCAAAAGCGTGGGCATCCACGCCCTGACTTTGCAAGGCTTGTAATACCCCTTTGCCCGACATAAGGGAGACTTCGCGCTCTGAAGAGCGCCCCCCCAATAACACCGCGACTTTGCCCAAGGCTTGGACGTTGACCATATTTGCTTTCATCTAGTGATTGAATGAGTTTGCCTCAGCGGCCTCAGCGGCAGCGGCTGCCAATGCCAGCACCTGTGCAGGCACAGCGCCAATGGAGCCTGCCCCCATGCACAGCACCACATCCCCAGGGCGGGCATTATCCAAAATAGCCTGGGGCAAATGGGTTATCTCGGGCACAAACAGCGGCTCCACCCGCCCAGCGACGCGCAGGGCGCGGGTCAGGGCGCGGCCATCGGCGGCTTGCAAGGCAGGCTCGCCTGCGGCATACACCTCGGTCAGCAGCACCGCATCAGCTTGGCCTAGCACCTGCACAAAATCTTCAAAACAATCCCGCGTGCGGGTATAGCGATGCGGCTGAAAAGCCAGCACTAAACGCTGGCCCGGGAAAGCCCCGCGCGCCGCCGCCAAGGTGGCGCGCATCTCTACAGGGTGATGGCCGTAGTCATCCACCAAGGTAAAGCTGCCCAGCCCTTTACCCTGCTGCTGGCAGGGAATATCGCCATAACGCTGAAAACGCCGCCCGACCCCTTTGAAGCCTTCCAAGGCGCGCAGCAAAGCGCTGTCCTGCACCTCCAGCTCCATGGCGATGGCCACGGCGGCCAAGGCGTTGAGCACATTGTGCTCGCCAGGCAGGCTGAGGGTGAGGGCCAAAGGCGGGTAAGTTTGGCCGTTTTGGCGCAGCACGGTAAAGCGCATCTGCCCGCCCTCAGCGCGTACATCTACGGCGCGCACCTGGGCATCTTCAGCAAAGCCGTAAGTGGTTACGGGGCGGGCTAATTTAGGTAACAGGTCACGGATAGCGGCATCGTCCACACAGACAATGGCGCGGCCATAAAAAGGCATGCGGTGCAAGAAGTCGATAAACGCCTGCTTCAGCCGCCCAAAATCATGGCCATAGGTTTCCATGTGGTCGGCATCAATATTCGTCACCACGGCCATTACGGGCAGCAGGTTGAGAAACGATGCATCAGACTCGTCGGCCTCCACCACGATGTAGTCACCCTGGCCCAGCTTGGCATTCGCCCCCGCGCTATTGAGCTTGCCGCCAATCACAAATGTAGGGTCAAGCCCCGCCTCAGCCAGCACACTGGCCACCAGGCTGGTCGTGGTGGTTTTGCCGTGCGCGCCAGCAATGGCAATGCCGTTTTTAAAACGCATCAGCTCAGCCAGCATCAAAGCGCGGGGCACCACCGTAATTTTGCGGGCGCGGGCTTCCAGCACCTCGGGGTTGTCTGCAGGCACTGCCGTGGAGGTGACCAGCACATCCGCGTCCTGGACGTTTTCTGCAGCGTGGCCAATCATGGTGCGCACACCCAGGCTACGCAGGCGCTGCAAGGCCGCGCTATCGGCCAGGTCAGAGCCTGAAACGGTATAGCCCAGGTTGTGCAGCACCTCGGCGATGCCGCTCATGCCTGAGCCGCCAACGCCTACGAAATGAATACGCTCAATCACATGCTTCATGCGCTGAGCTCCTGACAGGCTGCCAGTATGTGTTGAGTGGCTTCTGTTTTTTCCATGGTCTTCGCCTGTACGGCAGCAGTAAGTAGAGTAGAACGCTGCATATTCTGTAGCATTTCTGCCAGCTTTTTGGGCTCCAGCTGGCTTTGGGGCAGCAACCAGCCCGCCATCGCCTCTGTCATTAATTGGGCATTCGTGGTTTGGTGGTCATCCACGGCATGCGGAAATGGCACATAAACCGCCGCTGCGCCCACTGCGGCAATCTCGGTAACGGTACTGGCCCCAGCGCGGCACAGGATGATATCGGCCTGGGCAAAAGCGCTGGCCGTATCTTCAATAAATGGTGTTAGCTCAGCTTCCACACCCGCTGCCTGGTAATTGGCGCGCAGGGCATCAATTTGCCTGGCCCCGCTTTGGTGCAGTACCTGGGGGCGCTGCTCAGGTGGTATCAGGGCCAGGGCTTGGGGCACAGCATCATTTAATGCCTTAGCCCCTAGGCTGCCTCCCACGACCAATAGCCTCAAGGGGCCGTTGCGCCCGGCAAAGCGCTCCTGCGGCGCGGCTTGGCGCAAAAATTCAGTGCGCAGCGGGTTGCCTACCCACTGCCCTTGAGGCAAAGCCTTGGGGAAGGCGGTGAACACACGGTCTGCAATACGAGCCAAGATTTTATTGGCCATACCGGCAACAGAATTTTGCTCGTGCAAAATCAAAGGCTTGCCGGCCAAAACCGCCATCATTCCACCAGGGAAGCTGATATAGCCCCCTAGCCCCAGCACCACATTCGGGCGCACACGACGCACGACACGCCAGGCTTGGGCAAAGGCTTTCAGCAAATGCAGGGGCAAGAAGGCCAGACGCATCAGCCCCTTACCGCGTACACCGGCGAAGTCAATCGCCTCAAACGCAAAGCCCTGGGGTGGGACTAGTCGCGCCTCCATGCTATTGGGCGCACCCAGCCAATGCACTTGCCAACCCGCATCACGCAAAGCATGGGCCACGGCCAAACCAGGAAAGATATGGCCACCTGTGCCACCGGCCATGACTAGCGCTGTTTTTTTACGGCTCATGCCCGCCCCCTAGGGTTTTGCAAAATTTTGTTTTCGTAATCCACACGTAACACCACGGCAATAGCAATCAGGTTGAGCAAGACCGCCGAACCGCCAAAACTCAGCAATGGCAAGGTCAAGCCCTTGGTTGGCAGCAGCCCCAGATTGACTCCCATATTGATAAAAGCTTGAAAGCCCAGCCAAATCGCCACGCCTTGCGCCACCAAGCCGGAGAACACACGGTCCAGCACAATCGCCTCGCGGCCTATGCTGGTAATGCGACGAATCAGCCAGAAAAATGCACCAATGGCCACCAGCATGCCAACAAAGCCAAACTCCTCACCCAGCACTGAGAGCAAAAAGTCGGTGTGCGCCTCAGGCAGCCAATGCAGCTTTTCCACACTACGGCCCAGCCCCACCCCCCAAAATTCGCCTCGACCAATGGCAATCAAAGCGTGAGTGAGCTGGTAGCTTTTATTCAGGGCATGCTCCATATCCCAAGGGTTGAGATAGGCAAAAAAGCGCCCGCGCCGGTAGGGCGATACGGCAATCAGCACCGCAAATGCCGACAGCACCACTCCTGCCAGCCCCATAAACATGCCCGCATTGATACCGCCCAGCCACACAATGCCCATGACAATCGTCACGATGACGATGAGCGAGCCCATGTCTGGCTCCAAAATCAATAGCCCGCCCGTTACCACCACCACGGCCATGATGGGCCACATGGTGCGAAAGAACTGCTCCTTCAACTCAGCGCGGCGCACCATATAGTCAGCGGCATAGAGCAGCACGGCAAACTTCGCCAGCTCAGAGGGCTGAAAATTCATCACCCCCAGGGGCAGCCAGCGCCGCGAGCCATTGATGCGCAAGCCCACATACGGAATCAGCACCAACACCAGCAACACCAAGGCAAGAATCAATAGCCAGGGTGCCCAGCGCTCCCACCAGGCCATGGGTATCGAGAAGGCCAGCGTCGCCGCCACCCCTCCAATCACCAAGGCGATGCCATGGCGCAGCACAAAGTGGTAAGGCGTAATAGCACCAAAGCGGGGGTTGTCTGCCATGGCAATGGAGGCGGAGTACACCATCACCAAGCCCCAGACCAGCAGGCCAACCACCACCCAAATCAGGGCTTGATCCAACCCCACCTCTGCGGGGGGCACGGCTTTGGTGTTGCGGTACTGGTCAGCGCCCAGGCGTACAGGCAGCACATCGACAGAGCGCTCTTGCGGCCCTTGCCACCAGCGGCTCCATAGCTGGCGCACACGCCCTTTGCTTTTACCTGCTTGTTGCTTAGCCGCCATGACTGCCCAGCCCTCCTATTGCAAAACCTGTCCAGCCTCATCGGCCAGACTTTGAACCGCTGCGGCAAAAACCTGGGCGCGGTGCTCGTAACTATCAAACATATCCATGCTGGCACAAGCGGGCGAGAGCAGCACGGCATCACCACTGTGCGCCTGTGCACTGGCCAGCGCCACGGCCTGGGGCATATCTGCTGCATCCAGCAGGGGCAGACCGGTATCGGCCAAGGCCTCGCGCAACAGGGGCGCATCTTGCCCAATCAGCACCACCGCACGGGCATATTGCGCCAAGGGCTGGGCCAGCGGGCTGAAGTCCTGCCCCTTACCCAGGCCACCGGCAATCACCACCAAGCGCCGCTCAGGCCCCAATCCCTCCAAGGCGGCCTGGGTGGCACCAACGTTAGTGCCCTTGCTGTCATCAATGTACTCCACACCACCGACCATGCCCAGGCTTTGCACGCGGTGCGGCTCACCACGGTATTCACGCAGGGCGTAGAGCAAAGGGGCCAGCGCACAACCCGCAGCTTGTGCCAAGGCCAGCGCGGCCAGGGCATTGCAGGCATTGTGGCGGCCGCGAATGCGCAGGGCATCAGCAGGCATCAGGCGCTGCAGGTGCAGCTGGGGGCCTGCCTCGTCATGGGCGCGTACCAGCCAAGTCATGCCGTTGGTGCTCTCTAGGCCAAACTGGCCGGGCTGCTGGGGGCGGTCTGTGCCAAAGCTGGTGTGCGGGCGCTGGGCAAACTTGCCACCCTTGAGCTTGATGGGCGCAGGCAGCATATCCATTACCGCATCGTCCTGGCGGTTAAGCACCATCGTGCCCTGGCTGCCAAATACCCTGGCCTTGGCGCTAGCGTAAGCGGCCAGGCTGCCATGCCAGTCCAGATGGTCCTGGCTGATGTTGAGCACCACTGCAGCAGTTGGCTCAAAAGCCTGCACATCATCGAGCTGAAAGCTCGATAGCTCCAGCACCCAGGCTTGGGGCAGGCTTTGCGCCTGGAGGTGGGCGCTGAGGGTATCGAGCAAGCTTGGGCCGATATTGCCCGCCACGGCCACTGACAGGCCGGCATGCTCTAGCAGCTTGCCCGTCAGGCTGGTAACCGTGGTTTTTCCATTGGTACCCGTTACCGCCAGTAGCTTGGGGGCGTAAGCATATTGCGCTGCCAGCGCTTGCAGGGCACGGGCGAACAAGTCCAGCTCCCCACCCACCACCAAGCCCATGGCGCGGGCTGCATCCACCACAGGGGCAATGCTCTGGGGCGACAAGCCCGGGGAGCGATAAACGCTATGCAGGCCCTGGCCCTGCACCAAATCAGTCGTAAAAGCCCCCCCCACAAAGCGCACCTGCGGCAACTCCGCCTGCAAGGCCGCCAGTTGCGGTGGGGCGCTGCGTGTGTCCGCCACGGTGACCTGCGCCCCAGCGCGGGCACACCAACGCGCCATCGCCAGGCCAGAAGCGCCCAAGCCCAAAATCAGCACCTGCTGCGCTTGCAGGGGCAGCCCAGCCTCGGCAGGCCAGTGGGCGGGCACGGCTTCAGGCCTTGTTGAGGGCTGAATGGGGCCGTCCTCTTGCTCGACAGCGGTTTGCGCTTGTTCTGGTAGGGCTGCTGGGGCAGAGCCATCGGGCAGGTCCATTTCCGCAAAAATGCGGGCCACAAAGGCTTTGGCTTGCTCGGCGGCATCCAAGGCAGGTGGCTGTGGCGGCACATCCAGGCTGGCTGGTGCAGGCTCAAGCTGTACTACAGCAATGGGCTCTTCGTCAAACATCAGGGCTTACCTCAGCTTCAAAGTGGCCAGACCCAGCAGGCACAGCAGCATGGTAATAATCCAGAAGCGGGTGACGACTTGGGTTTCTTTCCACCCTGATTTTTCAAAGTGGTGGTGCAAAGGTGCCATTTTCAGCAGGCGCCGCCCCTCACCATATTTGCGCTTGGTGTATTTGAACCAGCTCACTTGCAACATGACCGAGAGCGCCTCCACCACAAAGATGCCACCCATGATGGCTAGCACAATCTCCTGGCGCACGATGACGGCAATCGTGCCCAGCGCCCCACCGAGGGCCAGCGCCCCCACATCACCCATGAAAATCTGCGCTGGGTGGGCGTTAAACCATAAAAACGCCAGTCCCGCCCCTGCCATGGCCGCGCAAAACACCAGCAGCTCGCCCGAGCCAGCGATGTAGTTCAAGTGCAGGTATTTGGCATAGCTGACGTTGCCCGTCACATAGGCAAAAATACCTAGGGATGAGCCCACCAAAATCACCGGCATGATGGCCAGCCCATCTAGGCCATCGGTCAGGTTAACGGCATTGCTGGCCCCCACAATCACCAAATAAGTCAGGATGACAAAGCCGAAAACGCCCAAGGGATAGCTCACCTCTTTAAAGAAGGGCAGCAGCAAACCCGCCTTGGGCGGCAAGTCCATCGCAAACCCAGATTGCACCCAAGAGACGAATAGCTCAAGCACCCGCGCATTGGAGTTTTCAGAAATGCTAAACACCAGGGCCAGCGAAGCAGCCAGCCCTATCAGCGATTGCCAAAAATACTTCTCACGCGAGCGCATACCCTCAGGGTCTTTATTGACGACCTTGCGCCAGTCATCCACCCAGCCAATGGCACCAAACCCCAAGGTAACAATCAGCGTAATCCAGACAAAGCGGTTGCTCCACTCAAACCACAGCAGGGTGGAGGTGGCAATGGCCAGCAAAATCAATACCCCGCCCATGGTGGGCGTGCCGCTTTTGACCAAATGGGTTTGCATGGCATAGCCGCGCACGGGTTGCCCCATTTTGAGGGCGGTGAGCATGCGAATGGCTTTAGGGCCTATCCACAAGCCCATCAGCAAGGCCGTGACCGCCGCCATCAAAGCGCGGAAGGTGATGTAGTGGACGACGCGCAAAAACGTCCAATCTGGTTGGCTTTGCAACCACTGCGCCAGCCAAATCAGCATGGGCTTCCCTCTTGTGTTGTTGTGGCAGCTTGCTGCTGCCCCGCTTCTATGGCTTGCACTACCGCTTCCATCCCCATGCTGCGCGAGCCTTTAACCAGCACGCTGGCTGCGCCCGCATCCAGGCTTTGGCGCACCAGGGCTTGCAGGTTGGCCTGATGAGCAGCATGCACCGCGCTTTGCCCGGCACTGGCACCAGCGGCAAAGGCCTGCTGCGCATGGGTGCTTAAGCTGCCCAAAGTCAGCAACTGCTCAATGCCGGCGGCTTGGGCACTGGCCCCCACCTCTTGGTGAAACGCCGGGCCTTGGTTGCCCACCTCCCCCATATCGCCCAACACCAACAGGCGCGGGGCGGGCAGCTCAGCCAGCACGGCAATGGCCGCCTGCACGGAGTCTGGGTTGGCGTTATAGCTATCGTCCACCACGGTAATGCTGCGCCCCTGCCAGTGCAACGCCAAAGCGCGCGAGCGGCCTTGTACGGGGCGGAAGGCCTCCAGCCCTGCGGCAATGGCCGCAAGTGGCACACCAGCGGCCAAGGCACAAGCAGTAGCTGCCAGGGCATTGCGTACATTGTGGCGACCAGCCACCGCCAGGCGGCAGGAGAAATCTCCCTGCGGGGTTTGCACGCGCAGCGCCCACGCGCCATCTTGCCAATCGGCGCTGCGCTCTTGCACTGCCCCACCCCGGCCAAAAGTCAGCGTGCGCCGTGGCCCTGCCAGACCCTGCCACAGCGGGGTGAAAGCATCGTCTTGCGGAAAAACGGCCACGCCATCTTCAGGCAAAAACTCCAGCACCGCACCGTTTTCAACAGCCACGGCCTCCACGCTGTGCATGTATTCCTGATGCTCGCGTTGGGCGTTATTCACCAGCGCTACTGTGGGGCGGGCTTGAGCGGCCAAGCCCGCAATCTCGCCCGGGTGGTTCATGCCCAGCTCGACCACGCCCAGCTGGTGCTCAGGACGCAAGCGCAAAAGCGTTAAGGGGACACCAATGGCGTTGTTGAAATTACCCTGGGTGGCAAAGGCAGCTGCATCCGCAGAGGCGGTAAAGATGCTGGCCAGCATTTGCGTGACCGTGGTTTTGCCATTGCTGCCCGTTACCGCCACCAAAGGCAAGGCGAACTGGCTACGCCAGCCAGCGGCCAAAGCGCCCAGGGCAATGGTGGTGTCCTCCACCTCAACACAGGGCAGGCCAGCCAGAGCGCGGCCTTTTTCCACCAAGGCAGCACTGGCGCCCTGCGCCAATGCTTGGGGCAAATAATCATGACCATCCATGCGCTCACCACGCAGGGCAACAAATAAATCACCGGCTTGCAAGCTGCGGCTATCGGTATGAATGCGCGCAATGCGGGTAGCGGCCAGCCCAGTGGCCAGGGGCGCGGGGCTATGCCCAAGGGGCAGGTGCTGGGCCATCCAGGAGTGGGCCTGTTGCAAATTCATCATCAGGGCTAGAACTTCTTTCTTTGATGCAGCGCTTGCCAAGCCGCCTGCCTATCGCAAAAGGGGTGTTGAACACCGCCTATGTCTTGGTAATCCTCATGGCCTTTGCCCGCAATCAAGAGCACATCGCGGCTATCGGCCTGGGCAATGGCTTGGGCAATGGCGGCGGCACGCTCGGGCTGAATATGCAGCTGCTGGTCTGCCGCTGCAGGCTGCTGGGCCATGCCCGCCACAATGGCATCAATAATGGTTTGCGGATTTTCCAGGCGCGGATTGTCGCTGGTCACCACCACGCAATCTGCACCAGCCAGGGCGGCTTGCCCCATCAAGGGGCGTTTGCTGGCATCGCGATTACCACCGCAGCCAAACACACACCATAAGCGCCCTCCGCGCACTTGTGCCAAGGGGCGCAGCGCTGCCAAAGCTTGGGTTAAAGCATCTGGAGTATGGGCATAGTCCACGGCCACCAAGGGCTGTTCTGGCAAGCTGCATTGCTCCATGCGGCCGGGCACAGGGCGCAGGTCAGCGCAGGCGGCCACGGCATCAGCCAGGTCAATACCCAAGCTGCGCATGGCGGCCAATACCCCCAATAAATTGCTGATGTTGTACTGCCCCACCATGCGGCTGGCGACGGCCTGGCGCTGCCCACCCTCGACCACCGTAAAGTGCAAGCCTTCGGAAGCGTAGCGAATATCGGTAGCGATTAAATCTGCCCCCTGCTGCCCCTTTGCAGGCTGAACCGATACCGTCCACAGCGCCACCTCGGGGCGCTGGCGGCGCAGGTAAGCCGCCAGTTCTGCGCCCTTGCCATCGTCCACATTGATAACGGCCACTTGCAGGCTGGGCCAGTCAAACAGCTGGGCTTTGGCCTGCCAGTAGTCCTGCATATCAGCGTGGTAGTCCAAATGGTCCTGGCTGAAGTTGGTGAAGATGGCGGTATGAATCTGCAGGCCACCCAGGCGCTGCTCGGCAATACCGATGGAAGATGCCTCTAACGCACAAGCCTTTGCGCCCTGCTGCACAAACTGCGCCAGAGACTGTTGCAGCAGCACAGGGTCTGGCGTGGTCATGCCGGTGCTGGCAAAGCTGGGGGGCAAGCCCACGCCCAAAGTACCCACCATGGCGCAGCCCTGCATGGCATGGGCCAGCCACCAGGCGGTGCTGGTTTTGCCATTGGTGCCTGTTACCGCCAGCACCTTGAGCTGCTGGGCTGGCTGGCCATACCAGGCAGCGGCCAGTTCTGAGGTAGCGGCCTTCAACCCCATAAAACGCAAAATGGGAGCCTGCACAGGCCAGGCAAAGCCTTCGCTGCCCGCCTGCTCTACCACGCAAGCGCTGGCCCCTTGTGCCAAAGCCTGTTGCACAAAAGCGCGGCCATCATGCACACCACCGGGCCAGGCGATGAACACATCCCCGGGGCGCACTTGGCGGCTATCACTGCGCAGCGCTGCGCCAGCAGGCGCGCGCTCGCTCAGCCAAGTCAGTGCCGTGGCAATGGCGCAGGCGCTGGAAGCGGCTGGGCTGCTGCTCATAGCGACTCCTCTGCCGCATCCACCACAATCTGCGGCTTCACGGCCATATCGGGCGGCACGCCCATGCGGCGCAAGCTGTGTTGCACCACCTGACTAAACACCGGCGCTGCTACTGCACCGCCGTAGTACACGCCGGCGTTTGGCTCATCAATCATCACCGCCACAATCAGACGTGGGTCTTCAATGGGGGCCAGGCCGGTAAACCAGGAGCGGTATTTGCCTGTGGCATAACTTTTACCCACTTGCTTGCGTGCCGTGCCCGATTTACCGCCTACGGAATAGCCCTCGGTTTGCGCCCTTTGGCCCGTACCACCGGGGCCGGTGGCCATGCCTAACATTTTGCGCACCGCCTCAGCCGTTTGGTAAGAGAACACGGGCACGCCAATCGGCGGCTGATTGAGCTTGAGCATCGAAGCCGGTATCACCTGCCCATCATTGGCAAACACGGTGTAGGAGCGCGCCATTTGCAGCAAGCTGGCGGATAGGCCATAGCCATAAGACATGGTGGCCTGCTCAATAGGCCGCCAGCTTTTGTAGGCGCGCAAACGCCCACTGGCCGCCCCGGGGAAGGAGATTTGCGGCTTTTGCCCAAAGCCTACGGCTGAGAAAGTCTCCCACATGTATTGGGCGGGCAATTGCTGGGCAATCTTGGTCGTACCCACGTTGCTGGATTTTTGAATCACCTCCTCCACCGTCAGCGCCCCGTAGTTGCGCGTATCGCTGATGGTGGAGCCCGTAATAGTTAGCCGCCCAGGTGCTGTGTTGATAACGGTTTTGGGGCTGACTTTTTTCGTCTCTAACCCCATGGCCACCGTAATCGGCTTGATGGTAGAGCCTGGCTCAAACACATCGGTGATGGCGCGGTTGCGTAGCTGCTCACCCGTGAGTTTTTTGCGGTTACTGGGGTTAAAGCTGGGGTAGTTGGCCAAGGCCAGCAGCTCACCACTGCGTGCATCCATGACGACGACTGTGCCCCCCAGGGCTTTATGCGCTAGCACCTGGGCCTTGAGCTTTTCATAGGCGAAAAACTGAATTTTGCTGTCAATCGCCAGCTGAATGTCACGCCCGTCAATGGGTGGCACTTCTTCACCCACACCCTCAATCACCCGCCCCAGGCGGTCTTTAATGACACGGCGGGTGCCTGTCTGGCCGGCCAGTTCTTTTTCAAAGGCCAGCTCCATGCCCTCCTGGCCCTTGTCTTCCACATTGGTAAAGCCCACGATATGGGCCACGGCCTCGCCCTCGGGGTATTCACGGCGGTATTCACGGCTTTGGTGGATGCCTTTGATACCCAGCTCTTTAATCTGGCGCCCAATATCCCACTCCATCTGGCGCTTAATCCAGACAAAAGATTTATCTGAGGCCAGCTTCTCCTCCAGCTGCTTCATGGGCATGCCCAGCAGTTTGGCCAGCTGGGGCAGCTTGGCCTGCTCTTCAGCGCTGTTGTCATTGCGCACATCCTCGGGGATGGCCCAGATGCTGGCGGCCTCTACACTGGAGGCCAAAATCAAGCCATTGCGATCCAGAATGCGCCCACGGTTGGCGGGCAGCTCTAGGGTTCTGGCAAAGCGCACCTCGCCCTGGCGCTGGAAGAAGTCGCTGTCCCACAGCTGCACATAAGCCGCACGCGCTACCAAGGCGAAAAACCCCAAGGCGATAAAACCCATCACCACACGGCTGCGCCATAGCTGGGTTTTGTGCCCCAGCAAAGGGCTGCTACGGAAGGAAACGCTGCGCTGCACCATGTAGTTACTCAGATTTACTCAGCCAGGGCGCGGTTGTCGCGCACATAAAAGGTAATGGCGGGTGTCACCGCCTGCATGCCCTGCAGCTGGGCCTGGCGCTGCACCCGCGCCGAGGCAGAGTGCGCGCGCTTTTCCACCTGCAAGCGGTGCAGCTCACTCTCTAGCAGGCGGCCTTGGTGCTCGGCCCGGTCCAAGGCAGTAAACAAGCTGCGCGAGGCATATTGGGTGTTCACCAAATACAAGGCGCTGGCCAACAAAGCCAGCAATAGCAAAATATTCAAACGCAGTATCACTGCCCTACCCCTTAAGCTGTGTGAGGGCCACATCCGTGCGCTGCGCCACGCGCATCACGGCACTGCGCGCACGCGGGTTGGCAGCCACCTCTGCCGCACTGGGCTTGATGCGCTGCAGCGCCTTGAGCAACATGGGCTGGGGTGCGGCCAAGGGCATGCGCCGGTCGTACTGCTCTTTGCTGTGCTGGGTAATGAATTGCTTGACGATGCGGTCTTCCAGCGAGTGAAAACTAATCACCACCAAATGCCCGCCGGGTTTCAGGATGTGCAGACTGGCTTCCAGTGCTTCTTGCAGCTCTTGCAGCTCGGCGTTGATGAAGATGCGCAGGGCCTGGAAAGTACGCGTTGCCGGGTGTTGGCCGCCCTCGCGGGTCTTGACCACACGGGCTACCAGATTGGCCAGCTCAGTGGTGGTTTGCAGCGGGCCTTGCTCCTGACGCTGGGCCACAATGGCCTTGGCAATGGAGTAGGCAAAGCGCTCTTCGCCATAGTCACGTATCACATCGGTGATGGCCTGCACCTCCGCCTCCGCCAGCCAATCGGCCACGCTCATGCCACGGCTTGGGTCCATACGCATGTCTAGCGGGCCATCAAAACGAAAGCTAAAGCCGCGTTCAGGTGGGTCAATCTGCGGGGAGCTGATACCCAAATCCATCAATAAGCCATCCACGCTGGCGGGCGGCAAGTCAGCCACCTCACGGAAACCCGCGTGGCGCACCTCTACCCGACCATCCTGGGCAGCCAGCGCCTGGGCTTGGGCAATGGCCTCAGGGTCTTTATCAAATACCAGCAGGCGGGCCGCATCGCCCAGCTGGCCAAGCAAGTGGCGGGAGTGCCCCCCTCGGCCAAACGTAGCATCCACCCATTGCCCCGCTGGAGTAGCATCACTACTAAGAGCAATAGCGCCGTCCTGCCCGCCAAAGACAGACTGCGCTTGCAACAAAGCCTGCACCGCTTCGTGCAATAAAACCGTGGTATGTGCAGACGATGAATTCAAAATCAGCCCTTC
>CAZMMM010000019.1:0-13138 GCA_964567385.1 uncultured Comamonas sp. | reverse complement strand
GCCCCAGTTGGCCGCTATCCAGTGGTGCATGGGCGGCCAGAGATGTCCGCCCATTTCCAAAATAAACACTGGCACTGCCAAGGCCAGCGCCCAAAATAGGCGGCGTTTGAGCTGTGCTTGCTCTTCAGCCTTGCGCTCGCTTTGGCTGCTGCTGCCTTGCTCATCGACCAACTGCGCGGGGTAGCCCGCTTTGGTGACGGCGGCCAGTAAATCTTCCACGGGGGTATTGGCAATAATTTCTACGCTGGCGCGTTCGGTGGCCAGATTGACCTGGGCGTTGAGCACGCCGGGCTGTTTTTTCAGTACCCGCTCCACCCTGCCGACGCAAGAGGCGCAAGTCATCTCCTGCACTTGCAGCTCCAGGCGCTGGCGGGTGACGGGGTAGCCTGCCTTGTCTAAAGCGGCCAGGGCGTTGGTTGTGGCCTCGGGCGTGGGGCGGTTGTGCCAATGTACGCGGGCGGTTTCGGTGGCGAGGTTGACTTGCACGTCCGCCACCTCGGGCAGCTTTTTTAGTAGCCGCTCTACCCGCCCGACGCAAGAGGCGCAGGTCATGCCCTCAACAGGCAGGTTGAGTTCAACGGTGTTGTTAGACATAGGCGGTGGGGCTTTCTTGGTTTTTTACTGAGGCAGTATTTTTTAACAATGCCTGTGAAGATAGCCCCTGCCACGGTGTGAAGGTCAAGCCTTAGGAATTCACCGCCTTATGCAACCACTGCGCAAAGGCATTGCACTCCCAGCGCTCCATGGTTCCGGTGCGCCAGCACAGGTAGTGGGCGTTGGGGCTGGGTACATCCAAATCAAACAGGCGTACCAGGGTACTGCTGTCCAGCCAGGGCGCACCCAGTTTCAGGCGCACGGGCGCAACGCCCAGGCCGGCAGAGGCCGCATCGCACAGCAAGCCGACATCGTTGAATTGCGAACCTTCCTGCGGCTCTGACCAATCCAGCCCGGCGGCTTTGAACCAGGGCTGCCAAGCCTCTAGCGGGCTGCGTAGCAGGGGCAAGCCTTCTAGCTGGGCAGGCTCTTCAATCGGGCCGTATTGACGCAGAAAACCGGGCGAGGCCAGGGGGGTATAGACATCCCGCGCCAGCTCCATGTATTCCACATCGGCGTAATGGCCGGTGCCGTAGCGCACGATAAGGTCGGCATCCTCGGCCACCACATCCAGCAAGGGGATGGAGACCTGCATGGCAATATCGATTTCTGGGTAGGCCGCGCCAAACTGCGCCAGGCGGGGGATGAGTAAGCATCGCGCAAACGTGGGGGTGACAGCAATCTTCAAGCGCCGCCGCCCGCCGCTGCTGGGCTGGTTGGGAAAGCGCTGCAACGCGCCCAAGCCCTCACGCACCTGTTGCAGGTAGTTGGTGCCCTCGGTGGTCAGAGAAAAATCCGAGCGGCCAAACAACTGCGTGCCCAGCACCTCTTCCAACTGGCGCACGCGGTGGCTAACGGCGCTGGGGGTGACGCTCAGTTCCTCCGCCGTCAGCGTAACGCTGCGCAGCCTGGCCAGTGCCTCAAAGGTCAGCAGGCATTGAATGGGTGGAATGCGCCGCGCCGCACGGCTGTCAAAGGCCGGGCTTTGGCGCTGGCCTTGGGTGCGTGGGTGATTCATGCCCCTGTGCCTCCTTGTTGTTCAGCGTTTAGCGGAAAACTACGGTTTTGTGGCCGTTCAAAATTACGCGGCGCTCGCTGTGCCACTTTACGGCACGGGCTAGCACCAGGCTTTCGGTGTCTTGGCCACGGGCGGTCAGGTCTTGCACGGTGTCGGTATGGTCCACGCGGGCAACGTCTTGTTCGATGATGGGGCCTTCATCCAGCTCGGCGGTCACGTAGTGAGCGGTCGCGCCAATCAGCTTTACGCCGCGCTCATGCGCTTGGTAGTAGGGCTTTGCGCCCTTAAAGCTGGGCAAAAAGCTGTGGTGGATGTTGATGGCGCGTCCCTGCAACTGCTGGCACAGCTCGTTAGAAAGCACCTGCATATAACGCGCCAGCACGACCAGCTCTGCGCCCTCTTGCTCGATGATTTCAAGCTGACGCGCCTCGGCCTGCGCCTTGGTAGCACCGGTCACGGCAATATGGTGGAAGGGAATGTTGTAACTGGCCGCCAGTTGGTAAAAATCGCGGTGGTTGCTGATGATGGCGCGGATATCAATCGGCAGCAGCCCGCTTTTGTAGCGAAACAGCAGGTCGTTCAGACAATGCCCCTGGCGGCTGACCATGATGACCGTCTTCATACGCTCGGCCTGGGCGTGCAGGCTCCAGCGCATTTCAAAGCGGTTGGCCATCTCAGCGGTGGCGGCTTTGAGGCTGGCAAAGTCAGCGCCCTGGCAGGCAAACTGCACGCGCATAAAAAACAGGCCGGTAGCGTGGTCGTTGTACTGCGCGGCTTCTTCAATGTTGGCGCCCAGCTCCAGCAAAAAGCCAGAGACGGCATGTACCAGCCCCAGACGGTCGGGGCAGGAGAGGGTGAGGATATAGGCTTGTGATTGAGTCATAACCCCTGATTGTCGCGCAAAGCACAGGCTGCTACCTGTAATGGTTGCTCCTGTGCGTTAGCGCGGAGATGGCCTCAACCCAAGGGAGAGCTAGTAGCGGCCTTAGTGAATCAGCACAGGGTTTTGCGCGAGGTTGGCGTAGCTGTCCAGAATGGCTTCCACTTCTTCTTCGCAAGCAGAGTGGTTGTGCCAGGCGCTGATTTCGCGCTGGAAATGTTCGGCCCAGGAGCCGTTGAGGTACACCTCTTTGCCGGTGCGTTTGTCCACAATTTCAAAGCCGTAGCGCATCAGCGCCTGGATGGGGGTGGAGCCATCGGACAGGGTGACTTGTGGGATTTGTCCAAGGTCATGCTCCATGTGCAGCACGGCAAAGGAGTCGGAGTCGTACAGCATTTGCATTGGTTTCTCCTGAAGGGGGCAATGGGTGTAGGGGCGCAGCGGGCGTAGCACAGCGTAGCTGTGGCCGCTGCCTGTAGGCCCGCTGATGATGGTTGAAGAGGGGCCTGGCCATTGCCCTAATGAGCGGGGGAAAGGCCGCGCTATTTGTCTTTTGGGGTGGATGCCTGCCCTGTGCTGCCGCAGGAAATTCCTAGGAAAACAGTCGGAATCTTAAAAGTACAAATGATAGTTGTTATCATTAACATTCTTTGTTTTTTTGATTTCTTCTGAGTGACTGGGAGCTGAAATGCTGGAGCGCAATCATGGGTGAGTGCAAACCTTGGTGGGCGGTTGCCTGGGTGGGTGTGTTGGGGGCGGTCTTTGCTGCCGAGGCGAGCGCACAGCAGACGCTGGATACGGTGGTCGTTACCGGCACGCGCACGCAAAAAACGCTGGAAGAAACGCCTATCCGCACCGAGGTGGTCAGCCGCGAAGAGCTGGACAAAACCCATGCACGCACGCTCAAGCAGGCGCTGGAAGATGTGCCCGGCCTGCAATTGACGGAGGTACACGGCAAATCAGGCTACGAGGTGTCTATGCAGGGCCTCTCCAGCGACCAGGTGCTGGTGCTGATTGACGGCCTGCCAATTACCGCCAGCACCGGCTCCACCGTGGATTTGAGCCAGTACCTGCTCACTGAGGTGGACCATATCGAAATCGTCAAGGGCGCGACCTCGGCGCAGTACGGCAGCTCGGCCATGGGCGGGGTGATTAACGTGATTACGCGCCCCATTGAGCCAGGGCTGCGCGGGCGCGTAACGCTGGATGTGGGCAGCCGTGGCAGCCAGAACCCGTCGCGCAATGTGCAGGCGGGCAGCAGCCACGCCCAAGCCAGCGTGGAGGGCGGCAATACCCACTGGCGCTACCGCGTACATGGGGATGTGCTGGATGACAAGGGCTTTACCGTGGACCGCAACGCCTGGGCACGCCAGGGCGATGCCGTGCAGCGTGGCCAGGCTGGGGCGCGGCTGGAGTGGTTGCCGCTGGCCTCTACCCACCTGTGGCTCGATGCCAGCCATTACCGCGAGGATGCCACCCAGCGCTTTAACTACTTTGCGCCGCCCAACAACATCCCCCAAAGCAAGGAGGAAGACATTACGCGCAACCGCCTGGGCTGGGGCGGGCGCTGGACGGGTAACCAGGGCTGGAGTGCTGAGGTCAAAGGCGTATCTGAGCGCTACGAAAGCGATTCCGACACCTACTCCAACGGCGCATTGCAGCGCCAGCGCCAGGCCAATCAGCGCACCGACCACATCACCGCGCAGGTGGATTTACCGGCTTGGCGCAGCCAGCTATGGCAGTTTGGCGTGGATTTGCACCGCGAAAGCATGACGCAGACCACCGGCGGAACCTCTGAGCTGGTGGGAGGGCGCACCAAGCGCAACAGCCACGAACTGTTTGCGCAAAACGACATTCTGTTCAACGACACCTGGGAGCTGCTGCTGGGTATGCGCTGGCAGGACGATTCAGACTTCGGCTCGCACTTTGCGCCCAAGGCCAGCCTGCGGGCGCGGCTGCTGGACGATGATGATTGGAGTAGCGCCCTGCGTGCCAGCTTTGGCCGTGGCTACCGCGTGCCCAATTTGAAAGAGCGGGCGTTTTTGTTTGACCACAGCTCTTTGGGCTACATGGTGATTGGCAACCCGCTGTTGCAGCCCGAATCGTCCAACAGTTTCCAGATAGGGGCGGATATTGCCCTGCGCGAGCGTTTTTCGCTGGAAGTCAACCTGTTTCAAAACAAGGTGCGTGACCTGATTCAGTTGGACGAGGCCAACGCCACCTCAGTCGGCGGCATTACCCACTTCACTTACGAGAACGTGGCGCGCGCCCAAACCAGGGGGCTGGAGGCGCTGGGCACTTGGCGCATTCAACCGGGGCTGGATGCCAGGGCGGGCTACACCTACACCCACACCCGCAACCGTGAAACCGGCACAGAGCTAACGCGTCGCCCACGCCACGGCCTGCGTCTGGGGCTGGATTGGCAAGTGGCCCAGGGCAGCACCCTATCGCTGCGCGGGCGCTACCAAGGCAGCGAGTTGGTGGATACCAAGGGCGGTGAGCGCTCGCCCGCCTGGGCAACCCTGGATGTCACCTTCAACCACCAATGGCGGCCAGATACCACGGTGTTTGTCGGCGTGAACAACGCCTTTAACCGTCAACGTGCCTTTGGCAACAGCAACGACTTTGGCCCGCTGAACGGGCGCTTTATCTACGCGGGCATCCGCTACGCGTTTGGTCATCACAAGCCCTGACCAGGTTTTTTCCCAGCAATTTCTATTCTTCCAAGGAGTAATTCCCATGCAACGTACAACTTTGGCGCGTGCCGCCGCTTTGGTGGTGGTCGCCTCTTTAGCCGCTTGCGGTGGCGGCGGTGGTAGCAGCAGTGATAGTGATAGCACAACGCCTACGCCGACCCCAACACCCACTCCAACACCTACGCCTACCCCTTCAGCTGGTGGCTTTAGCGCCAGCAAGACCTGGACCTTCCAACTGCCAGCCAGCGGCCAATCGCTGTGCTATGACTTTGATGCCGGCCAAGAAGTGGCTAACTGCCAGGGTGACACTTGGGATTTGGAAGTGAGCAGCGGCGGGCGCTCGGCCAGCTTCTGGACGAACAGCGGCATCAGCGGCACCGGCAAGGGCGGCGCATTTGGCGGCCCCTTCGACCGAAGCTGGACAGAGCTGCAAGCCTGGAAAAGCGCCACTGTGGACCCAGTGGACGGTGCAATGCCGGATGCGGTGTTCTTCAAAGACAGCTCGGCCGGCGTCTTTACGGGCAGCAATGCCATCCAGGCCGCTGCCTTTGAATACAGCCTGAATGGCGACTACCAGCTCTACCCCAACTATCGCGTATTTTTGGTGACGACCGATAGCAGCGCTGCCAGCACCACTGGCACGGCAGAAAACCCTGTGTACGCCTTGCAAATTACCGGCTATTACGGCGGCACTACGGGCGTGGCATCGGGCCATGTATCTCTGCGCTGGCTGGACCGCAGCCAGGCCGGGGCGCAGGTGCAGTCCACCACCGTGGATGCCACCAGCGAAACTGCATGGGCTTACCTGAACCTGAAAACCGGCGCTGTCGTTACAGAGGCTGAAGAATGGCATGTGGCTTTTAGCCGCTACAAGGTCAAGCTCAATGGTGGTGACTCTGGCACGGGCAAGGTGGCAGGCTTCCTGGGCAGCACCCCCACCGGTTTTTATGATGAACAGGGCAAACCGATTGCCCAAGCCTTCACCAGCGCCAAACCCGCCGACACCCTGGCCGCACTGACAGCGGCTGACTTGGCTGGCCCCGCTACTGCTCGCAACTGGGTAGCGGATGCCGACAGCTCGGCGCTGGATGCAGGCTATCGCGGCAGCTACCCAAGCGCGTTGGACTTTGGCTGGTATCGCTACTTCCCCACCGCCGCAGCGGCTGAGGCGGCTGGCCTGCCCGCCACAGCGCACTTGCTGGCGGCCAATCCAGAGGGCGCGTCCATCCTCAAATCGGGCGAGGGCAATAGCTACGCACGCTTCCACGTAACTGATATCAGCTACGCCGACACCAGCGACAACGCCAGCGCCCAGACCTGGACGATTGTGTTTGACGTTCAGCCCAAGGCTGGTAACTAATAAGGCCACCCCTGTCTGCCCCTGATGGTGCGTGTGCTTTAAAGCACAGGCAGCCAGGGGCAGCGCTGTAAGGTAAGAAGGAGCTTGCAAACTGATGAATACTGCGTCCCTTTTGGAAACCCTCGCCCAGGCATTGCGCAAGCGCCACGATGCCTTGCTAGAAAGCCAGCCCAAGCTACGCATCCGCGACCGCGCCCTGCAACTGGGCGTGAGCGAGGCCGCGCTGGTAGCCGCCGATTGCGCTGTGACCTCCGTCGCCTTGGATTGGAAGCAGCCCTACGAACTGTTTCGCGCCCTGGGTGATTTGGGCGAGGTCATGGCCCTGACGCGCAACCAATGGGCGGTGCATGAGCGCCATGGCCGCTACGAAACCATCCAGATAGAGCCAAGCGGCAAGATGGGCGTGACCCTGGGCCCAGATATTGACTTGCGCATGTTCTTGGGTGATTGGCGCTATGCCTACGCGGTGAATGAGGCAGGCCGCCATAGCCTGCAATTTTTTGATGCCGAGGGTGTAGCCGCGCACAAGGTGTACCGCACTGATGCCAGCAATGCCGCCGCCTGGGAGGCGCTGGTGGCACGCTTTGCCATCGACAAGACCATGCCTGTGACCGAGGCCATTGCCGCCCCGGTGCGCAGCGATAGCGTCTCTGACCCCGCCGCCTTGCGTGCGCAATGGCTGGCACTCAAGGATGTGCACGACTTTCACCCCATGCTGCGCCAATGGGGCATTACCCGCCAGGCCGCTTTGCGGGCGGTGGGGGCAGACCTGGCCCAGCCGGTGGCGCTGGATGCGGCAGAAACCATGCTGCAAGCTGTGGCCGCCTCGGGCTTGCCCATCATGTGCTTTGTGGGCAACCGGGCGATGGTGCAAATCCATACCGGGCCTGTGCAGCGCCTGCTGCGCACCGGCCCCTGGTTCAATGTGCTGGATGCGCGTTTCAACCTGCATCTGGACACCACGGCGCTGACGCAATGTTGGGTGGTGCACAAGCCCAGCACCGATGGCTGGATTACCTCGCTGGAAGCCTACGAGGCGGGCGGCGAGCTGGTGGTGCAATTCTTTGGCGCGCGCAAACCTGGCGAGCCACAACTGAGCGACTGGCAGGCATTGGCGCAAAGCCTGTGCACCCAGCCCCTGGCGCAATAAGGAGCCACACCATGCGCATATTGTTTGCAGGACATTACGGGGCGCGGCTGGTGTGGTCGCTGCTGACGGCCTCTGCCGTATCTCTGGTAAGTGTGGGGGTGGCCCAGGCAAGTGAGGGGGTGGCTGTAGTACCGCAGCGCGTAGTCAGCCTGGGTGGCATCGTCACAGAAATCGTCCACGCCCTGGGCGCAGACCAGCGGCTGGTGGGGGTGGACCAATCCAGCATGTATCCGCCAGAGGCACGCGCCTTGCCCCAAGTGGGCTACTTTCGCGGCTTTGCTGTGGAGGGGGTGTTGAGCCGCCAGCCCGATTTAGTGCTGGCCTCTGACCAAGCCGGCCCACCGCAAGCCTTGGCGCAGTTACGCGCAGCCGGTGTGCCGGTAGTGGCTGTGGCCTCGCAGCCCAATCTCACGGCTTTGCTGCAAGGCATTGACACCGTGGCGCAAGCCTTGGTGCTGGATGAGGAAGGCCAAGCCCGCGCCCAAGCGCTACGCCAGCGTTTGCAAGAAGCCGCCCAGCCCGTGGCCCATGATGGCCCCGCGCCCAAAGTGCTGATTTTGAGCAGCCACACCGGGCGTATGCAGGCCGCCGGGGCAGAAACCGCCGCCAACGCCGTACTGACTTTGGCGGGCGGAGCCAACGCCTTGCCCAGCTTGCAGGGCTACAAAGCCATCTCGGCAGAGGCTGTGGCAGCGGCGCAGCCCGATGTCATCCTGACCTCGCCCCTATCCTTGGATGCCGAGCGCGGCGTGGCCGGTTTTGCCGCCCAGCCCGGCATTGCCAGCACCCCGGCAGCGCGTAATGGCCGCATTGTGGTGATGGACGATTTGCTGCTGCTGGGCTTTGGCCCGCGTCTGCCCCTGGCTTTGGAGCAATTGCGTGCAGGCTTGTTTGACTGATTCCAGCGCAGCGGCAAAGCAGCAGGACAAGCCCCAACCCAAGCATCCCTCTGGGCGCTGGTCGGTGCTGCTGGTGCTGGGGGCGGTTCTGCTGGCCTTGGTAGCCGGGGCAGCGGCCAGCGGTGCGGTGGATATTCCCCTGCGCCGCCTACCTGCGCTTTTGCTGGGCGCAAGCGGCGCAGAAGAGGCGTTGTGGCGCGAGGTGCTGCTGCAAGTGCGTCTGCCGCGAGTGCTGCTGGCGGTGCTAACCGGGGCGGGGCTGGCCATTGCGGGTGCGGCCATGCAGGCGCTGTTTCGCAACCCCTTGGCTGAGCCGGGCTTGATTGGCGTATCCGCTGGCGGCGCTTTGGGCGCTGTGGCGGCGATTGTGCTGGGCGCGGTCAGCCTCTGGTCTGTTGGCACGGCGGCTTTTGTCGGCAGTCTGGCCGCTACTTTTGCCGCTTACCGTTTGGGTCGTCAGGGTGGTGGCGTGGCCGGGGTGCTGCTGGCGGGTATTGCCATCAACGCCCTGTGCGGGGCTTTAATTGGATTGTTCACCTGGCAGGCTAGTGATGCGCAATTGCGCAGCCTGACCTTCTGGAGCCTAGGTAGCCTGGCCGCCGCCAACTGGCAGTTGATGGCCATGCTGACCCCGTGGACGCTGGCCTTGACTGTCTGGCTGCTGCGCGACTGGCGTGCCCTGAACGCCCTGCTGCTGGGCGAACGTGAGGCCGAGCATCTGGGCTTTGCCCTGGCACCGCTGCGCCGCCGTTTGATTGTGAAGGTGGCGCTGCTGGTGGGGCCGCTGGTGGCCGTGACTGGCACGATTGGTTTTGTTGGGCTGGTGATTCCGCATCTGGTGCGCCTGAGCCTGGGGGCCGACCACCGCCTGCTGCTGCCTGCGGCCTTGCTGGGTGGGGCGGCTGCCCTGACCCTGGCTGACTGGCTGGCGCGGGTGGTGGCGATTCCGGCGGAGCTGCCGATTGGCATCCTCACCAGCCTGGTGGGTGGGCCGTTTTTGCTGTGGCTGCTCTCGCGCCGCAGAAGCTAAGGCTGATGAAGGGACGAAGCATGTTGCAAGCCCTGGAGATAGATGCCCTGCGTGGCAGGCGCCGCGTGCTGCATGGGGTGTCGCTATCGCTACAGGCCGGAGAAGTGTTGGGCATACTCGGCTCCAACGGCGCAGGTAAAAGCACCTTGCTGGCCACTTTGGCGGGCGAGTTAGCGCCTAGCGCGGGCGCTGTGCAATGGGAGGGAAAACCCCTTGACCAATGGACAGCGCAAGCCCTGGCGCGCAAGCGGGCGGTGCTGCCGCAAACCCCATCGCTCAGTTTTGACCTGGGCGCTGATGAGGTAGTGCGCATGGGCGCTTACCCCTTTCCCGAACTATCGCCCGCCGCCCTGGATAGCTTGATGGCGCAGGCGCTAGAGAGTGTGGAGGCCACGCACCTGGCGCAGCGGCGCTATGCCAAGCTCTCTGGCGGGGAGCAGCAGCGCGTGCAATTTGCCCGCGTGCTGGTGCAACTGCTGGCCTGCCAGGCAGAGGGTGAATACCGCGTCCTGCTGCTCGATGAGCCGACCGCCAGCCTCGACCCGCGCCACCAGATAGGCTTGCTGCGAGCCACCCAGCAATGGGCACGCCAGCGCGGCATCGCCGCCTTGGTGGTGCTGCATGACGTGAATCTGGCCGCCGCTTGGTGCGACCGCTTGGCGCTGCTGGGGCAAGGGCATTTGCTGGCGCTGGGTTCACCCGCTGAGGTGCTCACCCCCAGCCATCTGCAAGAAGCCTATGGCCTGCCCGCCCAGGTGCTGGAGCACCCGCTGCGCCCTGGGCAGCCGCTGGTGTTGTTTTAGCGAGTTAGTGCTTGGTGGGTGTGGAGGGCGCGGCTTTCAACAGCAGGTCTACGCTGTCTTGCTCGCTTTCCTGCAGGCGAATGCGCACGGGCAGGTAGCCCCAGCTGGGGGCCAGCCACAGGGCCGATTGCTGGGGGCCGTCATCAGTGGGCTTGGCTCCTGTTTGCGGGGCGGGGCCGCTGATATGTTCCAGTTTGAGGGCTTGCACCTTGCCAGCGGGCAGGGCGAGCTGCTCTGTGCCGCGCACAATGAACGTCCAGGGCTTGAGGCTGCTTTTACTCACGGCATCCATCGTGATGGCCGTGCCCGCCGGGTATTGGGTAGGGGCTGCGGCCAGCATGCCTGCAATCTGGAAGAACACGCTCAGGCGGTCTTGTGTGCCCATGATCCAAGGCTGGCTGGGGCTGTTGGGGCGGCTGAAGTGGATGCGGCCTTGCTGGGCATCCAGGCTGACGCTGTACTCGCGGCGGCCCGCGTCCATAAACACCTCGGGTTGCAGGCCTTGGGGTGTGATTTTGCCCACGCTGGATTGGCGGCGGTTGCCCAGCAAGGGCAGGCGCAGGGTTTGCGCTGCTTCATAGCGCCCTTGCACGGGCTGCCAGCTGAGCTGGGCCTGGGCCTGGTAGGAGATGCCTTTAATCAGGCCGCGTACTTCGAACTCCAGCTCGGCAGCTGGCGGTGCTTGCCAGCTGATGGGGGGCAGATTGGCCGAAGAGGGTGTTTGGATGCGGATGGCGTTAGCACCCGCATCAGCTTGCGCCCAGCTGTGGCCAGGGGCTAGGCCTAGAGAGGCCGTTAGCAGCAAAAAGGCAGGTGCAGCAAGGCGCAGGCGCGGAGACAATAGGGGCAGAGTAGCGAGCATGGCGGGTGTTCCGTGTTGGAGTGTGGTGGGTGTGACTACACTTGCGGCTTTCGTAAAGGCAGATGGCATGAGTGGCTTGACTTGGTTTTTTCTGATCGGAATTGGCGTGTATTGGTGGCAAAACGGCCAGCAGCAGCGCCGCATGGCCTTACTGGCCAAGCATTTGACGGGCACACAGGTTGAAAAGTTGCTGGGTGCCTTGGTAGAAGGCTATTTGCGCGTGATTGGTGAGCAAGACCCCGAGCGCCAACGCCAAGTCTGGTCTTACCTACACAGCCAAGAGCAGGACTTGGTGCGCCATTTTGAGCGCTTTGCCGATAGCTTTGCCCAAGAACCTGCAGAGGATACCCGCATCTCCACCCTGCCTTTGGCTTTGCCCTGGAGCGATCGGCTGCTGCCACAGGCCAGCTTTGATATGCGCCAGGCTTTGCGCTTGCATGCCAAGGGCATTCGCAATGCCTGCGCCCCTGAGGGCTTGCTGGGGCAGGAGCGTAAAGATTTGGCCTTCACCATGACGGCAGAGCTGCTCTTGATGCAGCACACCTGCCATTGGTTTGGTAAATCGCGGGCGGTGGCCTCGGTGCGCTTGGTGGCCCGTCATCAAACCTCTTACGAGCAGGTGCTGGCCAGCGTACACCCTAGTACCAGGCAGGCGTATCTGCGCTTGATTGGCGCGTCCCATTAATTTGTCAAGGGGCTGTGTGAAGCATTGCAAGTGGCCCGACCGGGTGCACAATAGATGCTAAGAATTTCATAGCACAAAAGTTTTTCAATCTGAAGTAAAGGAGGCGGATATGTACACATTCCAATCACGCGCAGCAGCAGATTTACTGATGCTAGAGGCCACGGGCAAACACATCCTGCAATTGCTGGATAAAACGCCCGGTGAGGCCGGCATTTTGACGGTGGCGCAAATTCCTGCCGCCCTCGAAACCCTAGAGAAGGCGGTGCAGGAGGACGATGCCCGTCGCAAGGTGCTAGAGGCCGATGCCCAGTCGGCAGATGCCCAAGTCAGCGCCCGCGTTGGAGCCGAGTCTGCCGAGCTAGGCGCTGTGACCCTACGCCAGCGTGTTGCGCCTTTGGCTGACATGCTGCGCCAAAGCCTGGCTGAAAGCAAAGACGTCACCTGGCAGTTCAAACACTAAAGCCTGCTCTTGGCTGCCAGGCGCAGTGGCCTGAGTCGCCTGCCGCCCTCCTGATTGTGCACCGCAGGAGGGTTTTTTATGCTTATTGCTGGCGGCGTAGGTCAATAATGCTGCGCAGGGTAGCCTTCAGGCTTTCGGCGCGCTCTAGGCCAAAAGGCTCTAACACGTGGTGCTCATGGGCTTTGGCGCGCTCCATCATGTCCGCCACAATGGTGCGGCCAGTCTCGGTAATGCGTACCATGGTGACGCGCCTGTCCGTGCTGTGCGGGTAGCGCTCAACGTAGCCCTTCGCTTCCATGCGGTCTAGCAGGCGGGTGACGGTAGGCTGCTTGCTAATGGCAATCTGTGCCAAAGCGCCAATGCTGATGCCTGAGCGGCTGGCCAAGGTCGCCAGCACCCGCCATTCAGTGACTAAAAAGCCTGCGGCTTGCACCTCGGCATGAAACTCTGCGGCAATCAATTTGCTGGCCTGGGCGAGCAGGGCAGAGAGGTAATTGTCCACAAAGGGTAAGGCGGCGGTGTCAGTAGTCTGCTTTTTAGGGCTTGGGATGGCCATGGGCGATGGTGCTGAGGGTTTAAAGACAAAACCGTTGCAGATACTTGCCTGCTACGGCGCAAAATGCGGGACAGTGTAGCAGGGGGCTATGACCGACTGGGACTGTGTGCGCTCTGGGGCAAGCCGTACAATTTTTGCTACTTTT
>CAZMMM010000018.1:0-13177 GCA_964567385.1 uncultured Comamonas sp. | reverse complement strand
TGCGAAGTATAGACCAAATTTACAGATCAGAAAGAAAAAGATGAAAAAAGTTTTGCAGGGCTTTGCAGATCCCACGCGCACCTTCCCTCCTAGGGCACTGATAATTTGCCCCATGGCTTTAATCACACTCCTTGATGCCCAGCTTGCGTTTGGGCATGTCGCGCTGCTAGATCATGCAGACTTTTCCCTAGAAGACAACGAGCGCTTGGGCCTGATTGGGCGCAATGGCGCAGGCAAGTCCTCGCTCCTGAAAATTTTAGGCGGTTTGGCACAGGCCGATGACGGTACGCTGCACTGGCAGACTGACTTGCGTGTGACCTATGTTGCACAAGAACCCAACTTTGCCCCTGAGCAATCCGTCTTTGATGCGGTGGCTGCCGGCCTTGCCGAAGCGCAGCAGTTGCGCCAAGCCTATCTAGAGGCTGATGCCAACACCGACTTGGATGCCCTGCAGTCTCGTATTGAGGCCTTGGATGCTTGGAATTGGGAGCAGCGCGTTGAGGCCACCTTGCAACGCCTTGGTTTGGATGCAGCTGCGCTGATGGGGCAGCTATCTGGGGGCATGCAAAAGCGTGTGGCTTTGGCGCAAGCGCTGGTTACACAGCCTGATGTGCTCTTATTAGATGAGCCCACCAACCATCTGGACCTTGCCGCTATTGCTTGGTTGGAGGAGCTGTTGCTGGCGTTCAAGGGCAGCCTTGTCACCATCACCCACGACCGCGCCTTCCTGGACCGCATTGCAACACGTATTGTGGAGTTAGACCGAGGGCGGCTGCGCTCTTACCCGGGTAACTTCAGCCAGTACCAGCAACTCAAGGATGAGCAGTTACAACAAGAAGCTGTCATCCACGCCAAGGCCGACAAGCTGCTGGCACAGGAGGAAGTATGGATTCGCAAAGGCGTAGAGGCGCGACGTACTCGCAGTGTTAGCCGTATTGAGCGCTTGAAAGACTTACGCGCCCAACGCCAGGCACGGCGCAACGCTCTGGGCAGCGTGCAGATGGAAATCGCCTCGGGTAAGGAAAACAGCTACCAAGGCAAAATCGTGGCCGAGCTACAAAGCGTCAGCAAAGCCTACGCAGATAAACGCATTGTTGAAAACTTCAGTGCCACCATCCTGCGCGGTGACAAAGTGGGCTTGATTGGCAACAACGGCGCAGGAAAAACCACGCTACTCAAGCTCATCTTGGGCGAGTTAGCGCCCGATGCCGGCAAAGTGCGTCAGGGACACAATCTGCAAGTAGCCTACTTTGACCAAATGCGGGCGCAAATCGACCTCAATGCCACACTGGAGGACTTCATCAGCCCGGGCAGCGAGTGGATTGAAATTGGCAAAAGCAAAAAGCACGTCAAAAGTTATTTGCAGGATTTCCTGTTTGCGCCAGAGCGAGCGCATTCGCCAGTGCACTCCCTCTCGGGGGGGGAGCGCAATCGCTTGTTGCTAGATGAGCCCACTAATGATTTGGATATTGACACGCTGGAGCTTCTTGAAGAGCTGCTGCAACAGTACGACGGCACGGTGTTTCTAGTCAGCCACGACCGCACGTTTTTGGATAACGTCGTGACCAGCATCATCGCCGCTGAGGGTAATGGCCAGTGGCGCGAATACGAGGGCAGCGTGCAAGACTGGCTCACGCAAAGCCTGCGCGCCCAGCAACTGGCACAAGTGGCTGAAAAATCTGCGCCAGCACCTGCCCGGCCGCAAGCAGCCACTGCAGCCACAAGCCCTGCCGCCAACAACACCGCTGTGAAGCGCAAGCTCAGCTACAAAGAGCAGCGCGAACTAGAACAACTACCCGCGCAAATCGAAGCTTGGGAGACCGAACAGGCCAGCATACGTGCCGAACTGACTGACCCCAGCATTTACGCCAGTGATAATGCCCGCGCCTTGGCGCTGCATCAACGCGATGGCGAATTAGAAGAAGCACTGCTGGATGCGCTAGAGCGCTGGGAGACCCTCTCTAGCATTTGAGCAAGAAAAAAGGCCGCATTAACCTGCGGCCTTTACAGCGCATGGCGCCAAAAGCGCCTATGACTCGGGCCAATACTTAGATGCGGTGGCGCACCTCGCCGCCTGCAGATTGCAGACGGCCAAGCAATGCTGGCGCTATTTTTTGCAGGGGCAATATCTCATCGGCGGCACCGTGGGCAATAGCCTCACGCGGCATACCGAAGACGATGCAGCTGGCCTCGTCCTGTACATAGTTGTAGCTACCCGCATCGCGCATCTCGCGCATAGCGGTGGCACCATCAGCCCCCATGCCAGTCAGCATCACGCCAAAAGCGTTTCGCCCAACAAACTGCGCAACAGACTTGAACAGCACCTCCACCGAAGGCTTGTGGCGGTTCACCGCCGGGCTATCGTCCACCACCGCCACATAGTTCGCCCCACTGCGGCTGATAGAAAACTGCAAACCCCCAGGCGCAATATAGGCGTGGCCTGGCAAGATACGCTCGCCGTGCACAGCTTCTTTGACTGTAATTTGGCACAGGCTATTGAGACGCGCCGCAAAGCTACTGGTAAAGCCCGCTGGCATGTGCTGAGTAATCACAATCGCTGGCGCATCTGCCGGCATATGCATCAAAACCTCTTTGATGGCCTCAGTCCCACCGGTAGAGGCTCCAATGGCAATCAGCTTTTCAGTGGAAACCCGCCCCAGCAAAGCGGCACTACTCACAGGAGGCTTAACACCCGTTGCGCTCGCGGCTGCAGCTGGGCGCACCAAGCGATGCACATGGGCTTTGCCAGCAATACGGATTTTTTCCACAATTTCAGTGGCCAGCTGCTGCAGGCCATTGCTCACACCAACGCGCGGCTTGGCAACAAAATCAATTGCCCCTAACTCTAGGGCGCGCATGGTGACCTCAGCGCCGCGCTCTGTCAGTGTGGAAATCATCAGCACCGGCATGGGGCGCAAGCGCATCAGGCGGCCCAAGAAGTCAATACCATCCATGCGCGGCATTTCCACATCCAGGGTAATGACATCGGGGTTGAGTTCACGAATCATCTCTCGGGCCACCAAAGGGTCATGGGCTGCACCTATGCATTCCATATCATTCTGGCGATTGATGATTTCCGTGAGCAAACTGCGCACCAGTGCAGAATCATCCACCACAATCACCCGGATTTTGCTCTTCATACTCTCTATACCTTCTCTCAAAACAAGTCCACAGAGCCGCCGGCATTGCTCTTGGCCAACTGTGCGGCACTGCCCCGGCTGCGCTCCTGCTCAACCAAGGCCTCTGGATGAGCATGTGCAAGGCGCTTGACCATGGCTTTACCTGTCACTGGGAAATAAACCACTTTACGCGGATAAATATCCAACACATCCTCAGAAACAATCGGGATACGCTCTGTTTGTAAATAGCGGGTCACAAAGTCTGTATTGCGCTCTCCCACATTCATGGTCGTGAAGCTGGCCATAACCTGGCCACCGCCAAAAATTTTAGCTTGCATGGTCTCTCGGCGTGCGCCCATTTTAATCATTTCATTAATTAAAATTTCCATGGCATAAGAGCCATAGCGCCCTGACGAGTCATTCCCATCCCCATCAGGCAACATAAAGTGGTTCATTCCACCAATATGAGCACGGCTATCCCAAATACAAGCAGCGATACAAGAGCCCAAAATTGTGCTAATAAGCATATTTTGATCAGTCACGTAGTATTCACCCGGCAATACTTTGACGGCATTGAACTGAAAGTGGTAATCAAAATAATAAAATGAGGCCTCCCCAGGCTTGCTGGGACGGCGCTTGAGCTCATCCAGCATCTCCCGGGGGGCAGGCATGGCAGACGCAGGGCGGCTAGCGCTAGGCACACTGCGAGCAATTTGCGGAATCGTGCTGCGTTTGCTACTCCAAGCATCGTCCCCATCAGCGCCTGCATGGGTATTTGCAGAAAAAAAGTTCATGCCAGACACCTTTTCACCTAATTACCAGAAGGGCTAACATGCAGTAGACGGGGTAAATTTCTCCGTCATTACACCCGCTCATAAACCGTTTTACCACGAAGTATAAATAAATCACGCGAATCGCTGAAGTTCTCTGCATGCCCTACGAACAGCGTACCTCCCGGCTTCATCACTCGATGGATGCGCTCCAAAACTTTACGCTGGGTGGGCGCATCAAAATAAATCATAACATTGCGGCAAAAAACAATATCAAAAGGCTCTTTAAATGGCCAATCATCACGAATCAGGTTCACCTGTACGAAGTCCACCATGCGCTGCAGCTCAGGCTTGACTTTGGCCATTCCAGTATTGTTGCCTTTACCACGTAGAAAGAAGCGACGCAGACGCTCATGGTGCATATTTTTTACACCATCAAGCCGATAGACTCCCGCCGCACCTGTTGCTAAAACTTTAGAGTCGATATCACTAGCAACCAACTTGAAGTTCGCCTGGCTCCCCAAAGCCTCTAGCGCGGTCATAATGATTGAGTAAGGCTCCTCACCTGTAGAGGCCGCACTGCACCAAACCCGCCAAGGGGTGGATGCGGGCTTGGCTTTCAGCATTTGCGCCAAAACCTCAAAGTGATGGTTTTCCCTAAAAAATGCGGTCAGGTTGGTAGTTAGCGCATTCACAAATTGTTGCCATTCATGGGCATCGCCACTACGCTCCAGCCAATCCAGATACTGATCAAAACTACTATAACCCGTTTCACGTAGGCGGCGTGACAAACGGCTATACACCATGGCATGCTTGCCATCATGCAAACTAATACCAGCATGCTGATAAATTAAGCGCTGCACACGAGAAAAATCCGTGGAAGACCAAGCAAATTCTCGCTCTTGAGGCAAATTTTGCTCATCCTCTGACGAGGCCATACCACCCGGTTGACGACGCGAAGGCGGCGTAGAACGTTCAAACTGACGCATGCACCCTACTTTATTACTGCTTTTTTGCAGCTTCAATGCCACCATACAGCTCTGACTCGGCACGGCAAACACCGAGAAGAGGCAAGTCCCCTACGCTTTTATAATCCACAACACCCTGGCTAAATTCAAAATTTTTATTTATTCACCCGGGGCACTTAAACCCATATCAACGCTAGACATTAATTTCTCAATATCTAGCAGTATCAGCATACGCCCCCCCACTGAGCCCAACCCCAAGATACAAGAGCTATCTACTGCACTATCAATATCGGGGGCAGTGCGTATGGCCTCATTTGCCAACTCCATCACATCACTGACAGAGTCCACTACAATACCCACCACACGCTCATGCAAATTCAAAATAATAACAACTGTAAAATCGTTGTACTCAGCCTCTGAGCAGTTAAACTTCAGGCGCATATCAACGATTGGTACAATGGTTCCGCGCAGATTGACTACTCCCTTAATAAAAACCGGGGCATTTGCAATGCGTGTGGGCTGTTCGTAACCACGAATCTCTTGCACCTTTAAGATGTCAATTCCGTACTCCTCTTCGCCTAGGCGAAAGGTCAGATATTCATTGCTACTTTTTTTGCCTGTTTTTGCATTTTTATCTTGCAAACTCATATGAACTCCTTGACTCTCTATCCATTTAACGCGAACGACGCACAAGACTGCTGGTATCTAAAATCAAGGCAACCGTTCCATCACCTAAAATAGTGGCGCCCGAGACATTTTGCACCTTGCGATAATTACTCTCCAAGTTCTTCACCACCACCTGGTGCTGGCCCAGTAACTCGTCAACCAGTAATGCAACGCGGCTGCCATCTGACTCAACCACCACCATGATGTCGCTAGACACTTGCTTATCAGGGCGTGGAACGCCAAATACTCTCTCCAGTTCAATAACAGGCATGTATTCATCCCGTACTTTAACTAGCTGAGAGCCTTGGGTTACAGTGCTGATATCCTCCGTTTTTACCTGGAAGGATTCAACCACGGAAGACAGCGGCAGGATATACACCTCATCCCCCACACCTACAGACATCCCATCCATAATCGCCAGCGTTAATGGCAGGCGAATAGAGACGCGCATGCCTACGCCTTCCACCGAATCAATCTCCACCGAGCCATTCAGGGCCGCAATATTTTTGCGTACCACATCCATGCCCACGCCACGGCCAGACACATCGGTGACTTGCGCTGCGGTTGAGAAGCCCGGGGCAAAAATCAGCATCCAAACTTCGCTATCAGGCATGTTATCGGACACATCCATGCCGCGCTCACGAGCTTTCGTCAGAATTTTTTCACGGCTCATGCCCTTGCCATCATCGCGCACCTCAATCACGATAGAACCACCCTGGTGCGAGGCTGCCAAGGTCAAAGTGCCTAGCTCACTCTTGCCAGCCTTGATACGGTCTTCAGGCATTTCTATGCCGTGATCCAGGCTATTGCGCACCAAGTGCGTTAGTGGGTCGGTAATTTTTTCTACCAAACCTTTATCTAACTCAGTGGCTTCACCTTGGGTAACCAGGTTGATTTTCTTACCCATTTTATTAGCCAAATCGCGCAGCATACGCGGGAAGCGGCTAAATACCGTGGACATGGGAATCATGCGGATAGACATCACCGCTTCCTGCAGATCACGGGTATTTCTATCCAAGTCTGCCAAACCTGAAAGCAGCTGCTGGTTTGCAGTGGCATCTAAGGTTTGGCTATTTTGTGCCAGCATGGCCTGAATAATCACCAGCTCACCTGCCAAGTTAATCAGCTGGTCTACTTTCTTCACATCGACACGAATACTGGTCGATTCCATTTGACCGAAATTAGGGCGGGTGGCAGGCTTGCTAGCAGCCGCTGCTGCGGCTTTAGGTGTGGGCTGACCTCCTGCAGGAGCACCTGGTGCCCCATCAAAAATACCAAAATCTTGCCCTGCAGCCGCTGCGCCAGATTCAACTGGTGGAGGCTCTTGGCCTCCTTCTTCAATGGCAGCAGCCTGCTCCGTAATTTGAACCTGCTCTTTACTGACGTGAAACACCATTAAGTCCAGCAAGTCATCATTGCTAGATTGTGTGGTCACTGCAAAAGCGCGATGCTGGGGTGTATTGCAAGGCAAATCTTCAATACTGCCTAGGCCCACAATATCGCTAAATAACTCTTTAATGGCATCTACGGCTTCTGGCTGCTCCAAAGGCCCAATCAGCAGGTGCAGGGAGCGTGTTTGCCCGCCTGTTGAAGTACTGGCTGGCGATGCCGTCGAAGGCGCAAGGCTGGGTGCAGCGGCTGGTGCCTCTTGCACGACCTGGGGCTGTGCCGCTGGGCTGGGGGCTACGCCACCAGAAGTGGCCTCCCCCGAGGCCAAATAGGCAATTTGCTGCACCAAGTCTGCCGTTGCCATGGCCTCGCCCTCACCGCCTGCTTGGTGGCGGGCCAGCAGCGCACGCACCGCATCGGCAGACTCTAGCAAAACATCCACCATTTCCGGGATGGGTGTAATTTCATGGCGGCGCAGGCGATCGAGCAAAGACTCCATCTTATGTGTCAACTCGGCCACATCGGTGAAGCCAAAGGTAGCAGAACCACCTTTGATAGAGTGTGCGCAGCGGAAAATGCCATTCAGCTCTTCATCATTGGCCTCGGACAAATCCAAGTTGAGCAGCATCTGCTCCATTTGGTCCAAATTTTCAGCGGCTTCTTCAAAAAAAACCTGATAAAACTGGGTCAGGTCAAAGTCACCGCCTGCGCCGTCTTGGTTGATATCCGCCATGCGAACTCCTGCTATATGGTGATGTATTTTACCAAAATACTTTAGTATATTTTAGCGTATGACTTTTTGAATCACTTCAATCAAGCGATTAGGGTCAAAGGGCTTTACCAGCCAACCTGTTGCCCCAGCAGCGCGCCCCGCCTGCTTCATCTGATCGCTAGATTCAGTGGTTAAAATTAATATGGGGGTTTGCTTAAAGCGCGGGTTCTCACGCAGCTTTTGCGTCAAGCCAATACCGTCTAAGCGTGGCATATTCTGGTCAGCCAGCACCAAAGAGATGCTCTGTTGCTCGGCTTTTTCCAGGGCATCTATGCCATCTACGGCCTCTACCACCTTATAACCAGCACCAGTGAGGGTGAAAGACACCATCTTGCGCATAGATGGTGAGTCATCAACAGTGAGGATTACATGCATTTAAACAACTCCAGCAAGGCAGTAGGAAGGAATACGAATCAAAGAATGGGCCAACAAGCCAGAAGCTAACACTGATATTCTCCGTTGTATCATTATTAGAACAGTTCAATGGAGCCCACATCCATCTCACCCTGGGTCACAGGGTTGGGGCGGTCAGGCATCATGGCTGGCGCTTCCAGAGGCTCAATCTCATCCTCATCGCGCTCCATGGTTTCAGCCGATAAGCGGAAGGCACAGCCTTGCAACACTTGGCTGGTATGCCAAATCAGCTGCGTTGCCATGTCGTGGAACTGCAGCTCCGTGACAGCGCTGCGCAGAGCATTGCGTGCGGCCTCTAGCTCAGATGTGTTGCGGCCATTGACCACCTCATCGGTAAGCAGGCCGCTGGCCTCTGAAAAGCGCTCCATTAAGTTGGTAGTCGCGTGGTCTAGCAAGCCAATCAGACGCTGCAAGTCCCGCATAACCACTAACAAGGAGTCTTGCAATTCAGCCGCAACCATCACTGGCACCTGCACGACAGGTTCAGCAGGTGGCGTTTGCATTTCTTGCATGACTTCTCCAAAATCTCTCGCCCAACTGGGGCACACTTGGCTTGGTGCGCGCCTGCGCGCTCAGCAGAGCCAGTTTTTTCCCACAGAGTGACTTCTACACCCCAAAGAATAATCGGACATTTAGTAACTATTCCCTAAAAATGCCAATCATAGCGCCCCCAAGGCCAGTACCAAGTGGCCAGCCCGCATTGTTACTATTGCACTTGGAAGACTCCCCAGCAGACCAGCGCCTGGTTGCCCATAGCCTGCGCCAAGCAGGTTGGCACTGTCAGATTGAAACGACAGACAGCTTACAAGTTTTTTGCGATTGGTTACATCAAAAAACCTATGACCTCGTTCTGGCCGACTACTACCTGCCCGGCTTCACGGCCATGCAGGCCTGGGATGTAGTGCAGCGGCTAGCTATGCCACCGCCCTTTGTGGTCTTGTCTGGTGCCATTGGTGAGGCTGCCGCCGTTGAGGCTATGCGTCTGGGCATTTCAGACTATCTGCTCAAAGACGACATAGCACGCCTGCCGCACGTCCTCACGCGCGCTTTAGAGGTGGCTGAAGCCCGGCGCGCCAAAGAGCAGGCCTTGCGTGAGTTGCAACAATCGCAGCAACAACTTGCCGCCCTGACGGAACACCTGCAGCAAAGCATTGAACAAGAGCGCGCCGCCATTGCCCGAGAAATTCACGACGATATTGGCGGCGCACTCACAGCTGTTAAATTTGACTTGGCATGGATAGAGCGCAACGCCAGCCAGCCCGAAAAAATCAGTGCTCTGCAAGAGCACGCCCAAGCCGCACTGCAGATGTTGCAACATGCCCTAGGGGCCAGCCAACGCATCATGCTAGACCTGCGCCCCCCCGTGCTGGACGAAGGCTTGGTCGCCGCCGTGCAATGGCTGGCTGACAGCTTCAGCCAGCGCACAGGCATTGCGGTGCAGCTCGAATGCAGCAAGCCCCACATCAAGATACCCGCCGCCCTTCAAGTCGTCGCTTACCGCACGGCGCAAGAGGCTTTGACCAATGTCGGCAAATACGCCCACGCCAGCCAAGTACATGTAGAGCTGTCTGACCACGAAGGCCACCTGACGCTAGAGGTGCGCGACAACGGTCGGGGCATTGACCCCAGCGAACGCGACAAGCCCAAGGCCTTTGGCCTGCGCGGTCTGGCCGAGCGCGCCCGTACCGTGGGCGGCTGGCTAGATGTCAGCAGCCAGGCAGGGCGTGGCACCAGCATCATTGTGTCTCTGCCCTTATCCGCACACACACCACAACCCTGGGAGAGTGAAGAGTGATTCATGTTGTCCTGTGCGATGACCATGCCGTTCTGCGCCGTGGCATACGCGACACCCTGGCCGAGGCCACCGACATCCGCGTCACCGGCGAAGCAGGTAGCTACACCGAGCTGCGCGAGCTACTGCGCAGCGCCGCCTGCAATGTGCTGCTGCTCGACATCGACATGCCTGGACGTAACGGCCTGGAAGTACTGGCCAGCGTGCGTGAAAGCCACCCCCATATCCGCGTGCTGATGGTCTCTATGTACCCCGAAGACCAGTACGCCCTGCGCAGCATCAAAGCCGGCGCTGAAGGCTATGCCAACAAGTCTGGGGACCCTATGGAGCTGATTGAGGCGGTGCGCATCGTCCACTCTGGGCGCAAATACCTCACGCCAGCGGTGGCACAAATGCTGGCAGAAAGCCTGGCCACCCCACAAGCACCCAGCGGCCATGCAGCCCTGTCCGAGCGCGAAATGCAAACCTTGCAAAAAATTGCCAGCGGCAAGCGCCTGACTGATATTGCGCAAGAACTGATGCTCAGCCCCAAGACCGTGAGCGTTTACCGTGCTCGCGTACTAGAGAAATTGCAACTAAGCAATAACGCCGAGCTAACCGTGTACGCCATCCGCAACCAGCTGGTGTAACAAAGCCCGCTACAACCCAAAAACAGCAAAAGCCTGCTCCAGCAAGCGCATAAAAGGCTGCTCCATGCTGGGCAGCGTTGCTGTAATCCCGACCATGCCCAAAGTCAGGGTGATAGGAAAACCCACGGCAAAAATATTCATCTGCGGGGCAATGCGGGTAATCACGCCCATGGTCAGGTTGGTAAACAGCAGCAAGGCCATCATGGGCAAAGCAATCCACAACCCACTGGCAAAAATTGAAGCGCCCAGCTCATGCACCCGCATGGTGCTAATGGCCTGCACCAGCGAACCATCCACAGGAAAAATCTCAAAACTCTTGATAACCGCCAGCAGCACAAATAGGTGGCCATTCACCACAATAAAAAATAGCGTGAACACCTGCACTAAAAAACGCGATACCGCACTGAGCTGAGAGCCGCTGGTAGGGTCAAAAAACGATGCAAAGCTCAAGCCCATCTGCAGGCCAATAGCCTCACCCGCCATTTCCATAGAGGCAATCACCAGCCGCGCTGTAAAGCCAATAGCCAAGCCCACCCCCACCTGCATGATGGCTACGGTAACCGCCTCTGGCGCGTTGGCGGAAATCACGGGCTGGCCGATGAAGGTAGCTTGTGCCCCCAGGGCAATCACCAAGGCCATACCCACCTTGTAGCGCACAGGAATGGCGCGCTGAGAGAACACCGGCGCTACCGAGAACATGGCCAAAATACGCAAAAACGGCCACAGCACTGGCGACAGCCAGCCCATAATTTGCGCTTCAGAGAAACCAATCACCGCCGTATCACTGCCATATTTGCCAGCGTTGGCCTTAGCCCACGGCGTTCGGAATGCTTTCAAAAGTGCGGCGAATGAAGTCCACAATCATGCTAATCATCCAAGGGCCGGCAACCGAAAACACCACCACCGCCGTGACCATCTTGGGCACAAAGGACAGGGTGTTCTCGTTAATCTGCGTCACCGCTTGGAAAATACTCACGATCAGGCCGACCACCATCACCGACAGCAGCACGGGCAGCGCCACGCTGAGCAACAAGGTCAAGGCCTCACGCGCAAAAGTTAATACTGACTGAGAGTTCATGGCTCCGACACCTTTCTATCAACAGCTCTCTACCGCTCTTTGCTTTGCTGACTTATAGCCTGGTCGCTAAAGCGCAAAGCTGGCCGCCAAAGAGCCAATCAGCAAATTCCAGCCATCGGCCAAAACAAACAGCATGAGCTTAAACGGCAGCGCCACCAGCACTGGCGAGAGCATCATCATGCCCAAAGACATCAGCACCGAAGACACCACCATATCAATCACCAGAAACGGGATAAAAATCATGAACCCAATTTGGAAGGCAGTTTTCAGCTCGCTGATGACAAAAGACGGCACCACCACCCGAAAAGGCGCATCCTCAATCTGCACCGAGGGCTCTAGCTTTGCCAAACGCGACATCAAGGCGTAGTCAGACTGGCGGGTTTGCCGAATCATGAAAGCCCGCATTGGCTTTTCAGCACGCTGCAGCGCCTCTTCAAAACTGATGGCACTCTCGCTGTAGGGCTTGTAAGCCTGCTCATACACCTGATCAATGGTCGGCCCCATCACAAAAAATGTCAGGAAAAGCGACAAGCCAATCACCACTTGATTAGGCGGTGAGGACTGTGTCCCCAAAGCCTGGCGCATCAAGCTCAGGACAATCACGATGCGGGTAAAGCCCGTCATCATCAGCAAAATAGCCGGCAGAAACGACAAAACCGTAAAAAACAGCAATGTCTGAATCGGCACCGAAAAACTATTATTTACCCCCTGCCCCACCATCAGCGGCAGACTGGGCCCCTCTTGCGCCAGCACCACCATCGGCAAGCCAGCTGCCAAGGAGGCCAGCAGACCCAAGCGCAACAATCTGCCCATGCTCAAGACTGTGGCTCCTGCTGTTGAGCAGCAGCGGGCAAGCCCGCAGGCTGCTGCTGCGCCCCCAAGGCCTGTGCAAAAGTGCCTGCATCGGTAGAGGCACTGCTCAAAACATGCAAGCACTGGATATTGTGAGCCGTCACACCCAGCACCAGGCAGGCTTTCTGGCCGCCTTGATTCAGCTCCACCGTAACAACACGCTGGCCCGGCCCTAAAGCCAAGCTGCCCAGAATCTGCCCATGCACCCCCACCACCCCACGAGCGGCCTGGCTGCGCTGCTGCCAGCGCCTGACCAGCCAAGGCAAAGCGGCCATGGCTAACACCATGACCGCTAAAGCCCATAGCGAAGTGCTCAAGCCCGTATCAGCCACGGCTTACACGGCGCAGACGTTCGGAAGGGGTCACCACGTCGGTCAGGCGGATACCGAACTTATCATTCACCACTACCACCTCACCCTGGGCAATCAGATAGCCGTTGACCAAAACGTCCATAGGCTCGCCCGCCAAGGCATCCAGCTCTACCACCGAGCCTTGAGCGAGCTGCAAAATGTATTTGATAGGCACTTTGGTGCGGCCCAGCTCCACCGACAGCTGCACTGGAATATCCAGCACCATATTGATGTCGTTGACTGGCACCTCTGCGCCTGTGGGGGCAAAGCCGCCCGCACCGCCACCCCCAACTGGTTGGCCAGTCAATGGGCCGCCTTGACCGGCAGCTTCCACCGCATCCTGTGCGCCATCCACCTGTTTTTGCTCTTCCAGCGCCT
>CAZMMM010000017.1:9635-13343 GCA_964567385.1 uncultured Comamonas sp. | reverse complement strand
TTAAAAAGCTCAAGAGCGCTCATACAGCAATCCTTCATTGATTCAAACAGGGGAAGATCAACCAGTAGTAGGCAAAAAAAACGCACAACCCATACCGCGATGAGTGGTGCGCTTTGGCTGAGGGGCTTTGCGCTCCTCTCTGGGTGTGGGGTCGAGTGGTGCCTCGGGCCGGGGTCGAACCGGCACGCCACTTTCGCAGCACGGGATTTTAAGTCCCGGGTGTCTACCTATTCCACCACCGAGGCTGTAACCGCCAAGCCGTTGTATCAACAACCCAGCAACCACACGAACCGATAAGCTTAACCGAAATTTTTGTCCTTATCAGCAAGCCGGGTGGAATTTGCTGCTCAGTGCGGCTTTAGGCTTGTGCGGGGGTGAAGTCTGCCTCCAGGCGTTGGTGCAGTAGTTGCTCCAAGGCCGCAGCCAATGGTTCAGGACGCTGCTGTTGTGCAATGCTTTGGCTTAGATGGGCCTGCCATTGTGGCCAATGGGTTTGTAGCTGCTCTTGCAACTGTAGCCGCCATTGCTCCAGCCACTGGGCCAAATCGGTGGTGCTCATGCGGCCTTGGTGGGCAATTTCCAGGTATTGCAAACAGGCCAGCAGTAGCTGCTGTTGCTGCAGAAGAGTGGCTGACACGGGGGCGTAGTGGGTGATGGCTGTCGTTGTGGTGGCAGGCTCTGCGTCTTGGCCTTCTGATAGCGCAGCGTCTGGGGTGGCGGGTACGTTGGGTGCGGGTTCTGTCTGAGCTGGGGTGTTGTGCCCTTCTTCTTTTTTCTTACCCAGCAGGTCTTGCATGACCCAGGCGGTAGCGCCGCCCAGGACCGCCCCTGCGGCAGTGCCCAGGCCCAGGCTGAGGCCGCCAGTACCGATATCAATCATTGCGCCAGCTTTGGCTCCGGCAGCAGCGCCAGCGGCCGCCCCTGCAGAAGTGCCTACGGCGCGCAGGGTTCCATCATTTAATGGGGATGATGGGGCCTGCTGGGCTTGGGCGTTAGTGGGCGCTTCTAAAGCGGGGCCGTGGGTAGGAAGCTGCCATTGCGCCACCAAGGAGGGGCTTTGGTTGTCCGCAAAGTCATGTAAATGGCGCAGCTGGGCGCGCAGCTGCTCTAGGGCCAGGGCGTAATCGTGGGCATAGCCTTGGCTGGCTTGGGCATCGTGGCTGCTGTGGCTGGGGGCTTTGCTATGCCAGTAGCGCAGGTGCTGGGCCAGCAAGGCGCTGGCTTGCTCAAAGCGCTGCTGGTTGCTGTGCTGCCAGGCTTGGGCAATGCGGGTAATGCCGGGAGCCAGATCGGGCAACAGGCTGGAGAGGCGCTCAAAGCACAAATGCTCCTGCACCCAGCTATGGGCAAAGCTGGCCCAAGGGAGGTTAAGCGCCGGGGCATTCTGCCATTCTGGCGGCGGTAGCCCCAGATGTGCGCCATCGAGCGCCAGCACGGCTTGCACAGCAGGCTGGGTGGCTGAAGTGGCTGCTGCATTGGTTGCGCTGGCAGCTTCGGCTGGCGTGTAGGGGTGTAGCACCAAGCGGTCGCCCCGTGGGCTGTGGCTGTGTACGGGGGCGGCCTCAGACTCGGCGGGCGTTTGGCGGGCATGCCAGTCCAGCCAATGCTGCAGAGTACTTACTTGGTGCGGGCTGGCATTCATCAGGCCCAGGTGCAGGTGCAAGGGCAGGGCTTGGCGCAAAGGCTGTAGGGCGGGGTCTTGCAGGTCAAGCTGGGTGTGCCAGTGCTGGCTGCGCCAACGGCTAAAGCTGGCCAATATCAGGCGCGGCAGGATGACGGTCAAACCCAGCAAGCCCGCATAAAGCCAGACCCAGCGGCTACCGGCTACGCCTGTTTGTGCGAAGTTTTGTGTGGCCACAATATCTTGCAGGCTGAATGGCTCAATGGGTAATAGAAGGTAGAGCGGCCAGAACAGTGCATTCAAAATGCTGTGCACCTGCCCGGCATCTAAAAATGTGCTGGCCCAGCCGACTTGGTATTCCACCACCAAGCCGCGCAGCAGTAGCGAGAGCACCAAACCGCCGGCCCAAGCTGCCGCGCACAGGTGTAGCACCTGTTGCAGGCGCAGATGCCACAGGCGCGCACTGGCCTTGAACCAACGTTGCTGAAACTGCTGCGCCAGGCGGCGCACCCAGCCCCCGGCACTGACCCGCCCCATAAAGCGCCCCGCCAGCAGGCCACGCAGGGCTGGCGCTTGCAGCCAGCCATTGGGGTTATTCGGCGCTTGGCGGCGCAGTGTGCGCCAGGCCAAGATGGTGTAGGTCAAAAAATTCCATAGCACCAGCAGGAGCAGCGGAGGGGAGAGTAAATCCATGCGCTCCAGGCTGGCCAAGCGGTCTGTGACCAAGCCTAGCAATAAGCTGGCTGCTGGAAAAGCGATTGCCCACCCCCCCCAGGGGCTGCCGCCGTGGTGCAGATCGGCAATGGCGGGCTGGTTCTGGCTGGCCTGGGCGACCAAGGCGCTGCTGTAGTCCAGCAGCACCTCCTGGACTTGCAGGGGTGCATCAGCAGGCGGGGCTTTTTTATGGTGTTGACGCCGCTGACGTGCTTGGTGCATGGCGGAGAGCAGGGCCGCTTCGCGCTGGGCGGGGCCGATTTGCTCGGCAGAGGCTTTGCCGCCTGTTTTACTGGCGTTGGCGCAAGCCATCTCCTCCAGACACAAAGCCAGGCTGATGGTGCGTAGTTCGGAAGCATTAACTTGCATAAGCGGCAAAAAAGGGCAACAAAAAAGCTGGCAGTTTACGCCAGCTGTTGTCTGTGCTTGAAGCAGCTATTCAAGCACGTGGTAGTAAAGTCGCCCCAATGCCGAACAAGGCCGGGGCAATCAGAGCACAAAGCACAGCGCCCGCTTGCAATGGTGAACAGTGGTTTATTCCACCTTGGCTTTGCTGCGCAGCTCTTCTTGGAAGGCCACCATCTTTTGCTGCTCCAGTTGCTGCTGGATTTGCTCTTTGACTTCTTCCAGTGGGGGCAGCTGGGCATCGCGCAGGTCATCAACGCGGATGATGTGCCAGCCAAACTGGCTCTGCACGGGTTGCTCGGCCATCTCGCCTTTTTTCAGGGCGACCATGGCTTCGGTAAATTCGGGCACATAGCTAGAGGGGGTGGCCCAGCCCAAGTCACCGCCATTGGCACCTGAGCCTGGGTCTTTAGAAGATTTTTTCGCCAGCTCGCCAAAGTCTTTGCCGCCTTTGATGTCGGCAATCAGGGTTTTGGCTTCTTCTTCGGTTTCTACCAGGATATGGCTAGCGCGGTATTCCTTGCCGGCGTTGGCAGCGACGACTTTGTCGTACTCAGCCTTGATTTCAGCCTCGGTGACGGTGTTGGTTTTTTCAAAATCAAGGAAGAGCTCGCGAATCAGAATGGTCTGGCGGGCCATTTCGATATTTTGCGTAAAGCCAGGGGTGCGCTCCAGGCCACGGCGCTGGGCCTCTTGCATGAAGATTTCACGGGTGATGATTTCTTCTTTGAGCTGGTCCATCATTTCTTGAGGAATTTCGCGGCCATTGCGCTCTTCGATTTGCTGCTTGAGCAGCTCTACGCGCTCCAGGGGCACGGGTTTGCCATTGACGATGGCCAGATTTTGCGCAGAAGCGCCCAAGGCAGCAGTGCCCAAAACAGCGGTGGCCAGCAAACGGGCAAGCAAAGGGTAGGACATGGGGTGGTGTTTCAAAGAAGTAGGGGTTGAAAAACAAGATACGTTGGCTT
>CAZMMM010000017.1:0-9625 GCA_964567385.1 uncultured Comamonas sp. | reverse complement strand
GAAGAGGGCAAGTCAAGCCTCTATCGCCAGGGCGTGTAGCCCTTGGTCAAAAAATGGCCGAAGGCAATCATATACAAGCCGATGGCGGGCAACTTTGGATTTGCCGTTAAAAAGTGGGCTGTCTATACGCACCCGAAAGTGCGTACCAGAGCCTGTGCCGTTGGCACCCGCGTGGCCTGCGTGCTGGTAGCTTTCATCCAGCACTTCGAGCAGGCTGGGTTGTAGCTGGCTTTGTAACTGGGCCTGCAAGGCGGCGGCAGTCACGCCAGTCACGCCTTGTGCTGTATTGGCTGCTGTGTTGGGGGCGCTGGTCATGACTGGGGTGGCTCCTGGGTGGAGGGGGTGTTGTCTTGTAGAAAGCGGCTCATATACATGGCTTGACCTAGCACAAACAGCAGCATTAGCCCCAGGCCGCCAAACATTTTGAAGTTGACCCAGGTGTCGGTATCAAAGCGGTAGGCAATCCACAGGTTCAGCACCCCCATGACGGCAAAAAACGCGCTCCAGCTCCAGTTCAGGGTGCGCCAGGCATGGTCGGGCAGTTGCAGTTGGCCGCTCATCAGGCTTTGAATAAAGTTCTTGCGCAGCACCAACTGGCCAAATACCAAAGCCGCGCCCATCAGCCAGTACAGCACGCTGGGCTTCCATTTGATAAAGCTTTCGTTTTGCAGCAGCAAGGTTGCACCACCAAAGACCACGATGATGCCCAAGCTCGCCCATTGCATAGGCTCGACCTTGCCGGTCTTGAAGCGCAGATAGGCAATCTGCACCACAGTCGCGCCAATCGCCACCGCCGTAGCGGGGTATATGCCCCAGAGCTTGAAGGTAATAAAAAACAAAATGATGGGGAAAAAATCAACCAGTAGTTTCATGGTGTGTCGGTCTGGGAGGTGAGGGGAGTGAAGGACAGCGCCGCTGAGTTCATGCAATAGCGCAGCCCCGTAGGCGCTGGGCCGTCTGGGAAAACATGCCCCAAATGGGCACCGCACTGGCTGCACAGGGTTTCCACGCGGCGCATACCCAGGCTATTGTCAGCCACTTCGGTAATTGCGCCGGGCTGGGCTTGGTAAAAGCTGGGCCAGCCGCAGCCTGCGTCAAACTTGGTGTCGGCATCAAATAAATGGGCTTGGCAGCAAATGCAGTGGTAACGGCCAGCGCCCCATTGCTGCTCGTACTTGCCGGTGAAGGGGCGCTCAGTAGCGGCTTGGCGGGTGACTTGAAACGCCCAAGGCTCGGCCTGCTTGTCGGCCAGCAGGCTGCGCCATTGCGCATCGGTTTTTTGAATGGGGAAAGACATGGTGCTTATGACGACGTTGTGCGTGGTTGATAGGCTAAGGCTGGGTGGATTGCCGGGGTGGCGCAAAGGTTCCGCAAGCGGCAGATGGCTTGTTTCTACAATCGGCCTCTATTGCAACAGATAAAACAGGAGTATGTATCCATGACCGCGCATTACAGCACCCACGGCGATGTGGCCGTTATTACCTTGGACAACCCGCCCGTGAACGGCCTGGGCTGGGCCGTGCGCAATGCCATTGTGCAGGGGGTGCAGCAAGCGCTGGCCGATGATGCCGTGCAAGCCATTGTGCTGACTGGCCAAGGACGAGCGTTTTCCGGTGGGGCAGATATTCGCGAATTTGGCAAGCCTGCCTCTATGCAAGAGCCGCGCCTGCCGCAGGTGATTGCTGCGCTAGAAGCATCCACCAAGCCCATTGTGGCGGCGGTACACCGCGTCAGCATGGGCGGCGGGCTGGAGTTGGCGCTGGGCTGCCATTACCGTATCGTCGCTCCTGATTGCAGCGTGGCGCTGCCCGAGGTCAAGCTGGGTCTGCTACCCGGCGCAGGCGGAACCCAGCGCCTGCCACGCGCCCTGGGGGTGGCAGCAGCACTGCAAATGATTGTGACGGGTGAGGTGCGCAAGAGCCAAGACCTATTTGCCCTGCCCGAGCAGCGCCTGTTTGACCGCCTGGCCACCTCTAACGACAGCTTGCTGGACGAGGCCATGGCCTTCGCCCGCAGCATTGCTGCCCAGCGCCCCTTGCCCCTGCTGCGCGAGCGCGATGTGGCAGACCCCCAGGCCAGCGCCGCCATTGCCGCCCAACGCGCCCAGTTGCAGCGCAGCAGCAAAAACCTGCAAGCCCCCTTTAAATGCGTGGATGCGGTGGAGGCGGCGACCCGCCAACCCGTCGCTAGCGGCCAGGCTTACGAGCGCGAGCTGTTTTTGGCGCAGGTGCAGTCGGCAGAATCGCGCTCTATGCGTGCCCTATTTCTGGGGGAGCGGGCGGCGGGCAAGGTAGTCGCCATTCCTGCCGAGACTACCGCCCGCCCGGTGCAGCAGGCATTGCTGCTGGCTGCCTCTGACGATGCGCTAGCCCAGGCCAACGATTGGGCGCAGCGCCTGAGCAAGGCCGGTGTGCAAGCCCAAGCTGCCAAGGTGGCGGAGGCGGTGGGTACGCCAAGTGCAGCAGAGCAAGCCCAGTTGCTACTGCTAGTGGGCGCACCAGATGCCGCAACCGCTGCCCAACTGCCCGCCCTGTGGGCACAAGCGCCAGCCAGTGCTTTGCTGGCTGTGCTTTTGCCCGCAGGCAGCCAGGCAGATTACGATTTGCAGGCTTTGCTGCGCGACAGCCAGCGCCCCGCCGACTGTGTGGCGCTGCAAACCTGGGGCGCATTGCTGGAGGTGCAGCGCCACGCGGCTACAGAGGCCGCCGTCCTCGCCAGTTGGCAAGCGCTGGCTAAAGCACTGCGCCTGACCAGCATCCACACCTTAGCCGCAGAGGGTATGGGCGCTGCCAGCCTGGGCGCTTACTTTTTGCAGCAACACCAGCAGGCCGTGCAAGCACAAGGCCAGCAAGACGGCCAGGCGCTATGCGCCCTAGGCTTCAAAGCCCCCGCCTTGCCAGCAGACACCCCCGACGATGGCAGCGCCCAGGCTGACCCCCAGGCATTGCCCCAAACCCAGGCCATTGTGCAAACCTGGGTGCAGGCGGCAGAACATGCCCTGGCGCAAGGCTGGGCAGACAAGGCCAGTGATTTGAACCTGCTGACCGTGCGTGGCCTGGGCTTTCCGGTGCATCTGGGCGGGCCTTTGCAGTACGCCCAAGAGCTGCAAACCCAGCAGGCAGCGGCTTCTGCGTCCTAAACCCACAGAAGCTGCCAACCATGCAACTGCTCTTAGCCCCTATGGAGGGGCTGCTTGATTTTGTGCTGCGCGATGTTCTCACCCGTATTGGTGGGGCAGACCGCTGCGTTTCTGAGTTCATCCGCGTTAGCGGCACTTTGCTGCCGGAGCGGGTGTTTCTGCGCTTTATGCCGGAGCTGACCAACGGCAGCCGCACCTTGGCAGGTGTGCCCGTGCGTGCCCAGCTTCTAGGCTCAGACCCCGTGTGCATGGCAGAAAATGCCGCCTTTCTAGCCAGCCTAAAGCCAGAGGGTATCGACCTGAACTTCGGCTGCCCGGCCAAAACCGTCAATCGCCACGGCGGTGGCGCGTCCATGTTGCAAGACCCGGAAAGCATTGCCCGCCTGGTGGCCGCTGTACGCTGCGCCGTACCCGCGCATTTGCCCGTCTCTGCCAAGATGCGCCTGGGCTTTGATGACCGTGGTCTGATGCGTGAATGCGCCCAGGCCATGACCGAAAACGGCGCGTGTGAGCTGGTGGTACATGCCCGCACCAAAAGCGATGGCTATCGCCCGCCCGCCTATTGGGAGCTGATTCCCCAGATACGCGAAGCCGTAGGCGCACAGGTTCCGGTGATAGCCAATGGTGAAATCTGGACAGTGCAGCAAGCTCTGCGCTGCCGTGAGCAATCGGGCTGCGCAGATTTGATGCTGGGCCGTGGCATCGTGGCCGACCCTGGTTTGGCGCTGGCCTTGCGCCGTGCTGTGGCCGAGGGCATTCCTTCTGCCGATGCTGTGGCGGCTGATTTACCATCTGCCCTGCCCTGGGCGGCTTTGCAAGCGCCCATGCAGCGCTTTTGGGATTTGGTCTGCCAGCATCTCAACCCCTACCAACGCGCTGGGCGCTTAAAGCAATGGCTCAACCTGATGCGCAGGCGCTACCCCGAGGCTGAGGCCGCCTTCCAGCAAGTGCGCGTTTTGACTGACCAGGCGGCGATTAGCCAATGGCTGCTTCAGGAGCAGCAACGCTACCCTTTGGCCGGGTAGTGCTGCTTTTCCATAAGAGCCTCAGGCCTGCTGGTGCGTGAGCACATAAGTGCCACTTTCATGCAGCAGCGCCTGCCAGCCGGGGTGAATTACGATGGTGGTGGTGGGCTCTTCAATCACAGCCGGGCCTGCCACCGTATCGCCTGCGCCTAGCTGCTCGCCGTCATACACGGGGGTGAGTTGCTGGCGGCCATCGGTGTCAAAAATCATCATGCGGCGTGTGCGTATCGCTGCCTCGGGCTGACCACCAGCGGGCAGGCGTGGGGCAGACAGCGGGGCCTGCTGGCCGTACACCGTGGCCTCGATGTTGACGATTTCTATCATGCTGTCCGGCTCGCTATAGGTGAAAAGCTGCTGGTGCAAATCGTGAAATAGCTGCTTGATTTCCCCCAAGGTGCTGGCGTTGACGGGCAGATTGCCAATCACCACTGAGCACTCATGCACCTGCCCCACATAGCGCATGTCGATACTGCGCTTGAACAGAATGCGGTCGCTGGGCACGCCCTCGCTTTGCATGGCTGCCAGCCCCTGCTGCTCTAGCTGGCACAGGCGCTGCTCCAAAGTATCTAGGGGTGCGCTCTCGTCCAGGCGCATGGGCATGGCAGCCATGTAGTTGTATTTGATGTCCGAAAGCAGCTGCCCAAAAGCGCACAGCCCCGAGGCCAGCTTAGAGACCAATACCGTCTTGCAACCAATCTCCTGGGCCAGTGCCGTCAGGTGCAGGCCGGTTGCGCCGCCTGCGCCAATCAGAGCAAAGTCGCGTGGGTCGTAACCGCGCTCAATTGAGACGCGGCGTATGCCATTGACCATATTGTTGTTGACGATGCTGTAGATACCGTAAGCGGCCTTGTCCACGCTGATATTGAGCGGCTTGGCCAGATGCTCGGAAATCGCTTGGCGCGAAGCGGCTGCATCCACTTCCAGCCGCCCGCCCAGCAGGGTTTCGGGGTTGAGATAGCCCAGTGCCATATTGGCATCGGTCACAGTGGGCAGTGTGCCGCCGCGTTTGTAGCAAGCAGGCCCAGGTAGTGCCCCAGCAGACTGTGGCCCAACGTTGAGCACGCCCATCTGGTCTATCCAGGCGATGGAGCCACCACCCGCGCCCAGGGTTTCGACCTGAATCATGGGGATGCCAATGCGGTAGCGCAGAAAGTCTATGTCTTTGTTGACATTGGTCTTGCCTTGGTGGGTCAGGGTGATGTCAAACGAAGTGCCGCCCATATCCACGGTAATAAAGCTCTCCAGGCCTAGCGGCTTGGTTAAAAAGCGCCCCGCCATAGGTGCAGAAGCAGGGCCGGAGTTGATAGCGCTGACGGCGCGTGAGACCATGACCTCACGCGCGGCCATGCCGCCGTTGGACTGGAAGTAGCGCACCGGCACCTGCGTGCCCTGCTCACGAAAGAAGTTGTCTATGCGCTCCACGTAATTTTTTAGCACCGGGCCTAAGTAGGCGTTAACGACCGCCGTCGAGGTGCGGGTGTATTCGCGCATTTGTGGATAGACCTCTAAACCTGCGCAGATATACACATTGGGCAGCATTTCACGCACGATTTCTGCTGCGCGTCTTTCGTGCTCGCCATTGGCAACTGACCACAGAAAGGAGATGGCCACTGCCTCCACCCCTGCCTCACGCAGGGTTACGCAGGCAGCGCGCACATCGTCCTCGTTCAAGGGGGTGCGTACGCTGCCGCTGGAGAGAATGCGCTCACGAATGGGCAGGCGCAATTGGCGCTCTACCAATTGTTTGGCGGGCGGATACTCCGCATCGTAGCGATAGCCTTCTTCTTTGTGGCCCAGGCGAATTTCTAGCGAATCCTCATGCCCAGCGGTGCAAAGCAGGCCGGTTTTTATCCCCTTGTGCTGAATCAGGGCGTTCAGCGCCACGGTTGTGCCGTGTACGCATAGCTCGGTATTGGCCAGAATTTCTTGCATGGGTTTGCCCATTTTTTCGGCAATCTGCACAAAACCCTCTGCCACAGCGCGGGTGCCATCTTCGGGGGTGGAAGTGGCTTTGAATAAATGGGTATTGCCCTGGTCATCGGCCAAAATAAAGTCGGTAAACGTGCCGCCGGCATCTACGCCTAAACGATAGGTGGTCATGGTGTGTCTCTTGTCTGATGAACTAATAGGTTTACTTGAGGGGTGGCAAAGCGCGTTTTTATGCTTTGCGTGGGGCGCAGGCGGTGCCTGTCCAGTGGTCGGTGTCCACCAATACGCCGTATTCGCGCTGGGCGGCTTCTACGCTGACATAGCCATTGCGCACATCGTCCACTACACGCCAGATTTCGCGCTCTAGTGCTTGGCCCCAGCCGCCACCACCTGGGTTGATGGTGGCCACGCGCTCGCCTGGGCGCACCGTCATGATGGCGTTGCTGCGCATGACCTCGGTAATGGCCTCACCCTCTTTACGCTCTACGCGCCCAACTTTGAGCTCGGGGCAAGCGCTTTCTGCACCATTGGCTCCCAGGGCAGGGTAGAGGCGGCCTTCGCCAAAGCTGATAGCGGTCATCTCGTGCTCTAGCGGCTCAACTTCCCATACCGTGGCGCAGCCGCCTCGGTAGTAGCCTGCGCCGCCGCTGTCCTGCACCAAGCCGTAGCGGTGGATTTGAATGGGGTAGGAATACTCCATGATTTCAATATCGCCAGAACTCAAAGCGCCAAAGCAGCATTGAGGGCCAACGGAGTTCCAGCCATCCATATGCGCGGTTGCACCTGCCCCGCCAATGAGGGAGGCCAGAATCATGGTGACGTAAGACTCCTCAGTGCGCTTGTCGTAGCCAGCGATATTCAAGCCGCTGGCATGGCACCAAGAGCCGACGGCGCGTTCGGGCGCAGCTTGTTCTAGCGCCAGGCGCACGGCATCGGTGAGCGTTTCCATAGGCGTGGTGGTGCAGTTGACGTGGGGCGCTGGCTCGGCAGCATTGCACAGCGTGCCCTTGGGGCCTAAATCTACGGTAACGCAGCGGTACAGCCCTTCGTTATAGGGCGGCGCTACCTTGGCAAACATCATCAAGCCCAGGTACACGCCCGAGTAGGAGTTGCCCTCGTAAGAGTTGATGAAGTAGGGCACTTGCGGCGGGCTGTCTATGCGCACATGGCAGTTCTCCCCCTCAATGGTGACGTGGGCAGTAATCGTCAGCTCGCCCAAGCCGTGACCGGCATCTTCCAGCACGGCGCTGGCGCTATAGGTGCCGTCCTTGGTACTGGCAAACAGGTTGCGCATAGAGCGGTCGGCCATGTGCAACAGTTCGTCCACGCAGGCTTGCACTTGCTCTACGCCGTATTTGTCCAGCAGGGCAATCAGATTGCGCTCGCCAATTTGCACTGCGCCGTATTGGGCGTGTAAATCGCCCTCCCAGTCGCGGCGCGAGCGCACGTTGGAGAGTAAAAAGTTAATCACGTCTTGGCGCGGCTTGCCCTTGTCCCAAAGTTTGACGGGTGGAATGCGCAGCCCTTCGGCGTAAATCTCCTTGGCATCGGGGTTGTAGCCCGCAGGCACGGGCCCGCCAATGTCGGTGACGTGGCCTTTGCACACGCTCCAAAACACCAGCTCGCCTTTATAAAAAACGGGCTTGTACATGCAGCAGTCCAGAATGTGGCTGCCCATCATTACCGGGTCGTTGTGGTAAATCACATCGCCTTCGTGGATGTCATCCCCAAAATAATTGGCCACAGCCTTCATGGCAGGCATCAGGCCGCCGAGGTGAATGGGAATGTCCTGCCCTTGCAAAATCATCTCAGCGCGGTGGTTAAACAGCGCGTTGCTGTAGTCGTGCGCTACGTTAAAAACGCTGGAACGGGCAGTTTTCTCCAGCGTCAAGGTCATTTCGCGCTGGGTGGTTTCAAGAACTCCGCGCACCACCGCAAGGGTGATGGGGTCAACTTTTTTTGCATCAAGGCTCATCAGTGTCTCCTGTAAGTCGGCCCCAGCAATGGGGTGGAGCCGTACAGAAGAAATTCTTGCCTGAGTGCACCTTTGGGACTTGTGCCTGGGCGTAGCGTTGTTTGGCCCTGTCGGTAATGGGGATGGGGGTTTACCCGTGTTATTGGCAGTGCTTGCAATAGCGCGGGCTTTTTTACGTCGCTCTTAAAACACAACAGCCAGCGCCTTCATCAGCGCTGGCTGTTTGTTGTTTGGGCTGGCTTGTTTACTTACGCCGCCCGCGCAGCCACTCCAGCGTCATCATCAAGGCGGTGGTGAAGATGGTCAGCAAAGTAGCCACCGCCGCAATCACCGGTGAGATGTTTTCACGAATGCCGGTAAACATCTGACGCGGCAGCGTGACTTGCTCGGGGCCTGCTAAAAAGAGCGTGACCACCACCTCGTCAAACGAGGCAGCAAAGGCAAACAGCGCACCAGAAATCACGCCAGGGGCAATGACTGGCAGGGTGACTTTGAAGAAAGTCTCTACCGGGCTGGCTCCCAGGCTGAGGCTGGCTTTAACCAAGTTGTGATTGAAGTTCTGCAAACTGGCCAGCACCGTAGTGACCACAAAGGGCGCACCCAGCGCAGCGTGTACCAGCACCAAGCCCAGATAGGTTTCTGACAGCCCCAGGCGGGCAAACACCAAGTAGGTACTAACGGCTACCACCACAATCGGCACCACCATGGGCGAAATCAGCAGCGCACTCAGCAGCCCCTTGCCCACAAAACGCCCCCGCGCCAGCCCCATGGCCGCTAGCGTGCCCAGGCTGGTGGCTAGCAGCGTCGCCAGAGGGGCCACGATAAAGCTGTTGCGTGTGGCACGCCCCCATTCGGGAGAGGAAAACAGCTCTCGATACCATTGCAGCGACCAACCCGGCAAGGGGTAGGAGAGGAAGGAGCCGCTAGAAAACGACAGCGGCACAATCACAAACACCGGCAGCAGCAGGAACAGCAGCACCGCAATGCTAAAGCCGCGCAGCCCCAGCCAGCCGAGCTTGTCGGCCAGGCGGTAGTGGGCAGGGAAGATCGACGTTTTCATCATGTGTTACCCCATGCTTAGTTCGGCCTTGCCGAATTTGCGATAAACGGCGTACAGCGCCAAAGTCGTGACCAGCAGTACCGAGCCGAGTGCGGCGGCCATGCCCCAGTTCACTTCCACGTTGGTGTATTGCGCCACGTAGTAGCTCAGCATCTGGTCGCTGGCACCACCCAGCAGCGCGGGGGTAACGTAGTAGCCAATCGAAGTAATAAACACCAGCAGCCCACCGGCGGCAATGCCCGGATAGGTTTGCGGCACATACACCTTAAAGAAGGCAGCCAGCGGACGGCTACCCAGCGATACGGCAGCACGCAGGTAGTTGGGCGGCACCGACTTCATCACGCTGTACAGCGGCAAAATCAAAAATGGCAGCAGGATGTGCACCATGGCAATGACCACGCCGAGCCGGTTGAACAGCAGCGGCACGGGGGTGTCGGTCAGGCCGATGGAGATCAGGAAGCGGTTCACCAGGCCGTTGTTCTGCAACAGCACGATCC